>JACDEG010000150.1:0-6858 GCA_013816505.1 Pyrinomonadaceae bacterium
GCTATTACTGACCTCATGAAACGCGGCAGGCTACAAACTGTTGAAGTCGGTGGGCGTCGCTTCCTCTATCGCAAAAATGTCGAAAGCTTTGCACCTGAAATAACTGGCAGGCCGCCTAAGCCCAAGCCCGCACAATCGAACGGTAAGAAGAGGGGGAAGAGGTGAGTAAAGAAACGGAACCGCTTACTGATAAAATGTTAATCGCCTCAACCCGTTTATCGCACGGCGGCACGGTTGAAGATTTCGTGAAGGCGCTTGATGACACCGGTTACTAGGGTGATGCTTCGCTCTTGATCTTCGAGAAACGTCAACGCGTTCAGCACAAGCTTGAGACTATGACCGAACCGGAGCGGCACAGCACGGACGAGATTGTTGAATGGATCAGGGCGAATCAGCCAGGGGTAGGTACTGACATGATGCCAGAAGGCGCGCTGGCGAGCATTGTTGTCAAAGCACATGCCGAACGGTGGCATCCCGATCAACTGGCAGAGGCACTAGACAGACTTTCCGATGAGCCAACGAATTTGGACGCAGTAGGTTAAGAAAGGCGGCAAGGGGTTAGCGCCACGAGTAATCCGATGCCATGACTACGGGTCGCAAAGCTGAATAAAGGAAGGTAGTTTTCAACCGTGAGAACCGTCAAAGACGTTTTACAGACCAAAGGGCATGACGTCCTTTCCATCACACCAGATGCGACGGTGTATGAGGCATTGAAAATCATGGCCGACAAGAATGTTGGGGCCTTAGTGGTGCTCAATGGGGAAACTGTGGCCGGCCTCTTATCAGAACGGGATTATGCCCGAAAGGTGATCCTGCATGGAAAATCATCCAAGGAAATGCAGGTCCGCGAAATCATGACAGCAAAAGTGTATTACATGCGCCCCGAGCAAACTCTGCAAGATTGCATGGCACAGATGACTGACAAGCGTGTTCGCCATCTTCCAGTACTAGAGGGGAATCGGTTGGTTGGTATCATCTCGATCGGCGACGTGGTGAAGGAGATTATCGCTGACCATGAATCCACGATAAAGCTACTGGAAAACTACATTACGGGAGTCCCTTAGGAAGTAGTCTCTGTTTGAGTTGGTTGCTATGTCAGAACTGTGCGAAAGGCGATGAGCGATGAATGATGAGAATAACCAACAGCGGTCGCGGCAGCTCAAGAAATGGCTTGAACCACTCATGCTTGGCTCGTCCAAACTCGGCACTCTCTTCCCAACTCTCCGCTCCGCAAATCATGGCACAAACAGCAATCACCAAAATACCAATCAACCGATGGCGTTTCGTATGGTCGCTACGCGGGTCGCTGATTTGAGATAAACTGTCAAACAACGTCAGTGAATCAAGCTGGCTCACTATGGCTTAGTCCGTTCAGTGCGCAGTACATGCTAAACGAAAGATTGCCACAGCTACTTTCTTTTCAAAAAGTCAAGATGCGTTAGCCCTAACCATCTCCGGTCGGGGCTAACTTCATGATGAAAAGATATTCCAACAAACTCCCGCTTACTTTTCAGCGCCGCCTGCCGCTTGAAAACGAGGAGCAATCTCATCCAGCTTCCGCCTGAGTTCGGCTTCCGACAGCCATCGGCCGCGCACCATGACACCAGCGCGGTGTTCGGTGTTAGCAATATTATCTAGCGGGTTAGCTTCGAGCAAAATTAGATCGGCACGCTTGCCTTGTTTGATTGTGCCGAAGGCGTCCAGCGCGTTAAGAAACTCCGCTGGAGTACGTGTCGCGGCTTTGAGTGCGGCATAGGGACTCAAGCCCGCTTCGACGAGGCTCTTCAGTTCCCGGTGCAACGTCCAGCCGTAGAGCAGGAAAAGTTCTGGCGTGTCCGACCCGGTCATGATCTTGCCCCCAGCGTCGTGGATGCCTTTGAGCAGTTGATTACGGACGCGCACATAGCGCTCGCGCCGCCCGGCGGAAGGCGGGTTGGTCCAGAACCGCTGCCGCGCCGCTTGTCGCGTCTTGCGTAACTCCAGCGGGAAGAAGCGATAATCAGAGCGGGCGCGAATCTCTTCGTCGCTCTGCTCGACGGCGAATGATAGTTTGAAAAATGTGAGCGTGGGACAAGTGTAAATGCCTGCTTTGGCGGTTGCTCTGGCGACCTCCGCGATCTTACGCTCGTCAACGTGATCGAGGCTCTCCCAATTGGGCTTGCGCCAAACCCCATAATCTGAAACCGACACTTTCATCGGAGAGTCGTCCTTCAGCACAGCCTCCATATAAGAATCGAGATGCTCGATCTGCTGCCCGGCTTCGAGTGCGCGCTGCAATCCGACCTGCAAATCAACGTGACCGACGACACGGATGCCAATTTCTTTTGCGGTCTCGATCACAGCCTCATAAACCGGTGGCGTGATGGAGGTGGTGAGTTTGATGAAATCGTACCCGGCGATCTTGCTCTCACGCACCGCGCGGCGCGCATCCTCCGGCGATGTGACGACGTGCGCGTTGGTGGACTGCTTCCCCGTCAGCTGTGGACCGGCGACGTAGAGCGTTGGGGCGAGCATCTCGCCCTTCGCTGTTTTCTCGCGCAGCACCAGATGCTCCGGCGTGCCGATCATCAGACGAATCGTCGTCACGCCGTTTGCCAGCATCACCATCAACTCGTCTCCCGCCAAACTGTCGGGGAAATCTTCGTCCGAGAACAAGTGCGTGTGCATGTCAATCAGCCCCGGTATCAGATATTTGCCTTGACCGTCGATACGCTGTGCGCCCTTAGGCACTTTGACTTTCGCCGCATTAGCGATTTGAACGATGCGCCCGTCGCGCACAACCACCGTCTGATTCCGCAGCACGCGTTCACGATCCATCGGCACGACGTTAACGTTCGTGAATGCGACAATCTGCCTTGAATATGGCATAAATGTATTGGCGCTCGGAACTCTCCTTTGTCCGTTAGCGACCGGCGCCACAGCGAGCAATGCCGTCAGCATCACGATGCATTTGCTTATCATCTGTAACATCACCCTCCTGTCGCATCGAACATGATCCGACGCATAATAATGCTTATTAATTTCTTTGCGCTTCGGCGCTGACGAATCAGCATTGTGGGATGAATCTGCGCCGACAGCTATCCCCTGGGACCTGATTCATCAGGCAAGCCGCGAACGCCACCACCGCAGAAAAGCGGCGTAATATTCTTTCAATTATGGCTGCCCCCAACATGATCACACCGCCGGATTAATTATCAAATTGAGCTAAAAGAGTGAAGCGCCATCGCTACTGAGCATCGCACCACGGACGAGCGGGATGGGAGGTCCGCCATAGCGCAGGAACTGATCGTGAAACTCTTTCCACGCCTCTCGTCCGCCGCGTGTCGCAGTCCAATCCTCACGCAGCTTTCTGATCATCAGCTTGCCCATCGTGTAGTTGAGGTAAGCCGGGTCGAAGGTTCCGCGTTCGGCTTGCTGCTGAGCATTACCGGCATCTTGCATACCCGCCTCGCGGAACATACGCTCGGAATCCGCGACGCTCATGCCGCGCGCGTGCATTCCGATGGCTGAGAGAAAGCGAACATTGCGCAGCAGCGCGTTGAGAAGTTGTCCGATGTGCGTCTCAGGATCGCTATCGCCTAAGCCGGCGTCCCACATCATCTCCTCTGCATAGTGCGCCCAGCCTTCAGCGAAAGCGTAGCCGACAAAAACTTGTCCGAACTTCGACGGGGCGCGGTTCGCATGCAGAAATTGAAGGAAGTGACCGGGCCAGACTTCGTGCACCGATGTAAATAACAGATCAGCTTTGCCGGGCACGTAGTCGTTACGTTTCGTTTCTGACCACGAAGGATCAGGCGGCGAAATGTAATAAACGGACGGAAGATTTTTCTCATAAGGACCGGGGATATTGATGTAGGCGAAATTCCAACGTTTGTAAGGCGGAGCTTCATCGACGAGTGCTTCTTCCGTGCCCGGAATCGTTACCAGATTCTTGTCAGTTAGAAATTGTTTGATGTCCTTGAGTTGCGCGCGTGCGCCCTCGACCACCCCACCCTCCGGCTTGTTCGCCTGTTGCTTTGCGACACATTGCTGAATGGTTTGATTGGGCGCGTATCTCGCGCAGGCTTCGCGCAACGAGGCGAGGTTGCGCTCCATGTCCTGCCGCCCGGTCTCTTCGAGCTTGTCGAGCGGCACGTCAACGCGCTCAGTGGAGCGCAGCATCTGACTGAATTTGTCAGCGCCGAGCGCAAAGTCGTCTGTTGCGGTTGCTTCCTGAGATTTCAGCCATAGATCGAATTCCTTCATCGCCTTTGCCGCCGCTTCGTTCGCTTGGCGAAACGCTATCTGCAACTGTTGGTCTTGGACTGAAGCGAAGACTGCCGGCACGTCCTTCTCGTAAGTGGACGCCAGGCCAGCGAGCGTCGTCCGCCCGATCTTAATGTATGTCCGCGGAAGTGGAAGGCGCAGGTTATTGCGTACTTGAGTGATAGCTAGTGGGACAGCTTGCGCGTACTTTACATATGCGCGCATGCGGTCGGGCAGTGGCGCATACTCGCGCGAGATATACACGTCTGGGTCGAGCGCGTCGGCGTAAAAATAGGGGTTCCGGTGATGCCACTCCGCTGCTCCCAGCCAGAACAGGTCTGCGTCAATGCGTGAGACAAGGTAATCGCGTTCAAATCTCTGTCGCTCGTCGAGCGAAGCATCGCCGAAGTTCATCGCTTGCTCGCGCACGGAGCGTAGGCGTTGAATTTCCCTTGCAATCCCCTCCTGACTCCAGTCCGGCAGCTTACCGTCGAACTCGTGACGACCGGCATACACCGCGATGTCCGGGTGCGCGGCGAAGTACGAATTGATAAAATCGTCTACGAACGCATCCCAGCGTTTGGCGTTGTCGGTCGGAGACGCTTGTTGAGGTTGCTGCAGCGCTGTCTGTTGAGCTGATTGCTGGCAGCCTTGAAGAGTTAGAGCGGCGGCGAGTACCAGGACGAGAGCGACGACGCATAACCTGTGGGATGATTCGAGCATTCCGTTCTCCTTCACAATTAGTATTCTACAAACCGGACGTAAATCTTTAGACACTGTGTCCGCTGAACCCAACGGTAGCTTCACGCATCGTAAAACTTTAGTTTTCCCGGAACTCACTTCAGGTACTTTTCGGGGAGCGGCGAGTCAGGATTCTCCGCCTGCCACATGATTGTGATTACCCACCAACGCTTGCCGTCATTGATGAGTTGGATGCTATTGATGCCGCGCATGAACGGCTTCGAGTCATCCGCCTTGTGGCGCGCTTCATATGTGCTCCAGACGTGTACGATGTTGCCGAACTCTTCCGTGCGGCGGGCGATTTCGGTCTCGAAGAAGCCTTCCTTCTCCATCGCCTCGCTGTTCGCAGAGATGTAGCCTTCGATCTCCATCACGCGGTTGACAACTTCACCCGTCCGACGCTTGCCGACGGCGATCAGACGCGCGCCGGGAAGGTATAGGGCGCGCTCACGCTCCCAGTCGCGCTTCTTACCCGCCGGACCAGAGATGCCGTCGTAAATACGTCTGATGATTGCGTCAACCGAGGCGACATCCGCCGGGTATGCGGTCAGCCCCGCCGTCTTCTCCGTCGACTGAGGAACCGTAGCCGATGTTGAGCCTGTATCTTTGGATACCGGTTTGGTAGTGCTTTGCGCGTGGCAGTTTATGAGCCAAAGAATTACCACCACGGTGACGGAGGCGAGACCCTGCGCGAATTGATGAGTACGATTCATAATTTCACCTCGACGGCAGATGATTTCCATAACCATGCGCCGACCAGTAACCTAGCCAGCGGCTGAAATGTCCAAGCCACCCACTCCGATGGCTGCGGCACGGAACTGATTTCGATATAGTCGCCCGCTATTCCCGTCAGAGTTATTGCCGACCACACAAGAAGCACGACGCCGACGGTTTTCTCAAGACCCGTGCCGCGCACGAAGGCGAGTCCGTAGAAAAGATTGCCGATGAAGAAACCGAGCAACAGGAGAAAAAAGAGCGCCTCGCTGACGCCAGCCCAACCGATCATGTTGGCTCGAAGCATCGCTCTGACAGCCTCGCTCGTCTCCTGTGCATACTGCGCCCTCCAAGCACGATTTACAGCGAACAGCACGACAGACGTGCGTAGCAACTCCGACAGCGCGAAGAGCAAGTAGCCGAGAAATCCTATGACGATTACACCCGCCGAAGTATTCAGCTTCTTCGCCGCCACCCCCCACATCGAGGCGACGACCAACAGGATGTGCAGCACCACGACCCAAAGTCTGAAGATGTAGAAGGAATCGGAATGAAGCGCGATGCGCTGCTCGAAGTTCATCGCGCCGATGTCGGTGGGAGGAAGGAGATGCACTCCGAGCGTGGTGACGCCGGAAAGGATAGCGCAAACGGCAGTCGCTTTGAAGAATGTCACGCTAAATCTCATTTCTACCAGCGCCTCCACTGACATCAGCGGACTCTCATTTTTGTGGCGGCGGGACGGGGATGGTTGTGTCGAGTGTTAGTGTCCATTTTCCTCGCGCATCGCTCTTCCAGACGCGGACGTAGTAGCCCCTCTCGCCGCCGGACGGAGCGCTGCCCACTTTCGATCCGTAAGTCCCGTAGGTGTAGCCCAAGTCAGCCGATTGTGAGACATCGGACTTTATCGGCGCTCCGACGAGCGTCGTTGCTTGGGCTGACAAGAAGTTTCGGATGGCACCGCGACCGACGAACGGCATCATACCGTCGCGGTGCAGCCGTGCATCATCCACGCTATAGTCGAGAAACGCATTAACCATACCGGACGTCCCTGCTGCCTTGAACAATTCACGATCCTTGTTCATTAATGCCGCGCGCTCGGCATCGAGATTCACGCCCTCGCGCGTATGTTTCGGATGCGACTCATGTGCCGACCGGAAC
>JACDEG010000150.1:6868-12062 GCA_013816505.1 Pyrinomonadaceae bacterium
TTTTAACGGTGCGATCGGCTCAGGCGTACTGATCCCGGCATCAACGACGACTTTCCAACTGCCGTCAGACTGTTTTTTCCATATCGAGAAATACATTCCGTGACGCGGCGGGCGCCGCTGCGGACTTTGGTCAGTCAGTAGGAACGGTCCGGTCGTATAGCCGAGATCACCGGCTTTCGCCACGTCGCCATAAACCGGCGCCCAGTCGAGCGTGAAAAGCGGACGAGCGACAGGCTGTGGGCGTTTGCGCATGTCTTCTCTAACGAGCGTCGGGGCGGGCTGGAAGTTGATGCCGTCTTCGGCGAAGAAAGCGAAGAAAGCTTCGTGCATCCCCTTCTCGACGCTCATCCGTGCGAACGAACGTTCCGCCTCGACGAGTGACGACAGGGCGGGGCGGACGCTCGCCTCTTCCGTTTGCGAGTAGAATGAACTGTTACCCGGTGCTTTCGTCGCAGCCTCCACGATCATGACGGCGAAGATCGCCGTCGAGAATACGAAGAGGGTGGCGGTGAATCGTCAAGACATACTGGTCGTTCCTTACTGCGAGCAAGTCCGTCGCTCCTTGATTTCTGATTCGCCGATGATGATTTTGCCGATGTCAGCGATGTATGCGCGCGGCGACTTCTTCAATTTACGTCCGGCGTCGGTATTGAACTGAATGGCGATTGCGATTTTGTGCTGTGGGAAATATTCCATCTCCGACAGGTAGCCGGGAAACCATCCGCCATGCCCGTAGCTCACACCCAGATCACTCTGCCGTACCTGAACTCCTAAACCGTACTTATCGCCTTTACCCGTCTTAGCCTCGACAGCGTCCAGCATTTCAATTAGATAAAGCTGCTTGAACGTTTTGCCCTCATACATGATCTTCGCCCACCGGGCGAGGTCTTCAGCAGTTGATGCGAAGCCACCACCCGCCCACTCGAACTGTGGATTTACGATGAACCGACCGCCGACGATCATCCGTCCTTCGACGCCGAACGGGCTATTCGGCATCGAGTATCCGGCGATGAGCCTGTGGATGATTCGCTTGTCGGATGGAATTGTATCATCGAGTTTGAAAGGCTTAAGGATGCGTCGTGAAATTTCGTCGTACAATTTTCTTTTCGTCACACGTTCGACGATCATGCCAACGACGATGTAATTCGTGTCCGCATACGACCAGCCATCACCGGCGGGGAACAAAGGTTCTTTGTCGAAGACGTAAGCGAGCAACTCTTGTGGTTCCCAAATCTTGTCCGGCTTTTCTTTGATAGCCTTGATGAACTCTTCGTTGAGGACGTGTTCGGGGATGCCGCTGGTGTGCTTCATCAGCATCCTCAACGTAATGGCTTCAGCGTTCGGCAGTCTTCTGAACCACGTTTCGCGCCCGAGCCACCGCGCGACCTTGTCGTCGAGATTGACCTTGCCTTCCTGCACGAGTTGCAACACAACCGCCGCAACATACGTCTTCCCGATGCTGCCCGCCAACACCCTATCCATCGATTTAAGAAGCTGTTTACTTTCAACGTCGGCAAGTCCCGCCGAGACAGAGGCGTGCCGCCCGTCCGGCAGCACGAAGCCGACATTCGCGCCGGGGAATTCAGCGCCCGCGTGTAACTCATTTAGCCTCGCCTGAACGCGCTGTTTAAGCTTGGTGCGGTTTTGCGCATAAACCAGTTTGGTTTGCGTCGCGGAGTCTGCAGGAATTGGGTTAACGAACGCGACGACCAACAACAGCACAATAGTTTTGAACTCGATCATAAATTTAGCATGAAACTGTCTGAATCCACGCGAGCACGAATCATCAGCAGTTCTAAAAGTCGTCGCTTCGGAAGGTCATGGCATCACCGCTCACGTAGACAAACACTGACTCGGTAACATTCATTCCGAGTTTCCGGCTACGATTATGTTTTGATTTCCTTCGCTCACAACCTTTCGTCTCGATGGTGGAAGCGATATGGATTATTTTCCAGCCGTCGGCTGTGCGGATAAGTTGGAATGCGTTCATACCACAGTTGGTCAGCTTCTCGCCGACGTGGAAATCATACCGCCCACACACCGTCGCCAGATCGCCGCTAACACGCACTTCCGCATCGATCATGCGCTCGATGTAAGGCTCTTTCGTTTCTGCCGCCAGCTTCGCAAAGGCATCAGGCGTCAGAACTCGCGTGGTCTGCGTGTTGTCGTGCCGGCTCGTAGATACGAGCCGCCCATCGGGAGCGAAGAGCACACGGATCGCAGCCCCATCGCGCGCTTCCATTGTTTTGAAAAGTTCGTTGATGGTTTTCAAAACTTCTTCCTTATCGCTCCGCGCGATTGTTCGGGGAGCCACAGTCAGCAGAGTGGCGAGGAAAAGAGAAGTTAAGACCAGTAGCCTTCGCATCGAATCCTTTCTGAAGTATGGGACTGCTCACTCACCAGATTTGGCAGAGGTCACTCGTCTGGCGCATCATCGGGTCGCCTTGCCTGCAGCCGAAGGCGGCGGCGAAGGCTGGCATGTTGGCGAGAGTGCCGTTTGCCCGGTAGCGTGTAATCGGATGCTCGTCGCTCAAAGCCTGTAATCGTTCCGCTTCTGGCGTGTAGAGACTCGCCCACACCTGTGCGAAGCCGAGGAAGAAGCGCTGTTCATGTGTGAATCCGTCGATGTCAACGGGGCGCGACTTGCCTTCGAGTGATTTCATGTACGCGGCATAAGACACGTTCAGCCCGCCCAGGTCGGCGATGGCTTCGCCAGCCACCAACGCGCCCTTGATCGGCGTACCATCTACGGCTTTGAAGCCACTGAATTGGTTGATGATGCACGCGGCGCGCTCCTCAAACTTCTTCCGGTCTTCGGGCGTCCACCACATACGCAAGTTGCCTCGCGCGTCAAACTGGCTACCATTGTCGTCGAATCCATGCGTGAACTCATGCCCGATGACGGCGCCAATCGCACCATAGTTGATTGCGTCGTCGGCCTTCGGATTAAAGAATGGTGGTTGCAAAATGCCAGCCGGAAAGACTATCTCAACGTTGTAAGTATGAAAGTATGCGTTGACCTCCGGTGGTGTCATCAGCCATTCGGCGCGATCAACAGGCTTACCGATTTTGTTCAGTTGCCTTCTATCCTCGAACACCGCCGCGCGGCGTGCGTGTAAGCGTGCAGTTAATAAGTATTCGCGAAGGTAAGCCGATCTGGGCAGAGAAGTTTGACGAACGATTTACCGACATTTTCATCATACAGGACGCGATTTCAGCGCAAGTGGCGCAGGCTCTGCGGCTGAAGCTCACCAGAGATGAAAGAAGTCGTCTCGCCAAACGCTACACAGATAACCTCGCAGCGTATCAGTCTTACGTGAGGGGTAATTATTTCTGGAGCAAGCGCACCGAAGAAGGTATCAGGAAAGCCATCCAATACTTTAAGCAGGCGATTGATATGGACACAAACTACGCGCTCGCGTACGCCGGGCTTGGGGACGCTTACGGCATCGTCGGCTACTACGGTTATGAAAACATCATGAAACGAGCCGAGGCGTACGAAGAAGCCAAAGCGATTGCCACTAAAGCACTCCGACTCGATGAGATGATCCCGGAGGCTCACGTCGTGCTGGCCTTGGTTAAGTCCGAGCACGATAAGGATGATGTCGGAGCTGACAGAGAGTACAAGCTGGCCCTCGCATTGAATCCTGACTCGGCTTTGGCGAATCATAGGTACGGCGTTTTCCTTTTAGAACGGGGTAGGGTCAATGAAGCGAGCATTGTCAGCCGTAAGGCGTCGGAACTCGATCCGCTCTCGTCGGTGATCTGTGCGAACTACTGTGCGACGCTCTATTTCAAGCGTGAGTATGACGCGGCGGTGAAGTGCAGCAACAGGACTTTCGAAATCAGCCCCGACATGCCTCAAGCACTTCTCATCCTCGGATTGTCACAGGGGCAGCTGGGCAGGCACGAAGAAGCCATCGAGGTGCTTAAGAGGTTTAGCGTATCGACAGTCGTCAGAGGCGACCGCATCGAATCGTTGAGGTCGCTCGGTTATGTTCACGCACTGGCGGGTCAGAGGACCGCAGCACAAAATATACTCACGGAGTTGGACGAGTTGTCTCAACATAACGGCGAAGCGCTCTTCAGCAAGGCACTCATCTACGCCGGGCTCGGTGAAATGGATAAGGTGTTTACAGTTCTAGAGAAACGTGCGCCTTACTGGATGGAAGAACCTGGCGGGCTCCGGATCGATCCGAGGTACGATAGGATCAAGGCTGATCCCAGGTATGCGCAACTGCTCAAGCGGCATTTCGCTTCTCTTTAATCTTCGGTGCTCTTCTCCAACACATCCGCGCGTTTCAGCTTGAGAGCGGCGATCTGGCTTTATATGTACGTGTCAGGCTGTCGCGGTCGCGTCTCTTGAGAATAAACTGAGAATTTATTGAGCCAGCATTGAGCCTCCTCTGAGTACAGACGGGTTCCGGTTGCATCACTCTCGTGAGAACCGAATTAAGGAAAATCTCTGTGCCCTCTAAAAGACGACCGAAGCCGCCGATGACCGTTCGTGAAGAAGAGATGGCGAGATACATCGGCGTTTATCTCAATGGCGAGCAACGATGGGAGGTACAGACAAAAGAGGGTAAGTTGTTTCTCAAACATCAGGACGCTTTGATGACATTAACCAAGATCGGTGATTCACGCTTTTCAATCGGAGACTTAGGCGGCGGCGCCCTGCTGTTCGTGCCTGACGAGAGCGGCACGATTCAGTATCTACACCTCGGTTTGTACGCGGCGCAGAGAGTAATAAATCCGAAGTAGGCTTAGATCCAACAACGCTGTTATGTGCCGCATAGAAGCCTGTCTCAAAACCCATTCTCATATGAGAAGTATTGAGATTTTGAAATTGAGGCGTTTTTTGACACAGCGCCGCGTACATTTTTCAGCGTCTTGACTGTGGCAAAGCGAGCGGCCGGGTCACAGTGAGCTGTCGGCTTTCAGACGCTGATCTTGATCTGCGCGCGGTCCAGTTTAATCATCAGTTCCGCTCCATAGCTCAGGCCTTCGACGTCCAACGTCATTACCTCAAGCACGTCAACGGGCCGGAAATGCATCGGCTTCGTCTCCGGATGCGGGTAGTAGATCAACCTAAAAAAGAATTACCATGAAAAAACCATCGTTGGTATGTGCATCTCAATCTTAATTGAGACGCTTTCCGTTTAAGGCGCGTTTGCTACTTCAACTTATCTAACAC
>JACDEG010000001.1 GCA_013816505.1 Pyrinomonadaceae bacterium
GAAATGCGTTGCTGCGAAAGAAACTGGTCGACGTTACGGCCTCGGACCGCGCTTACGCGACGAGTGTCGGGTTCACGTTGCCCTCCGGCCCCGATGCCGTGTATCCCGGCTTCGGCGGTCAAACCGGTAGTTCACTACTCGAAAGATCGGTGGCGCAGTCACTCAGGCCGTTCCCGCAATACGGCAACATCAACAACCGCCTCGAAAGCCAGGGGCAGAGTTTCTACAACGCCCTCAAGGTCGAACTACAACGTCGCTTCACCGACGGCATTCAGTTCGGCGCGTCCTACACCTTCTCGAAACTTCTCACTGACGCGGCGGAAGACTTGTACGGCGGTTCCGCGCTGACAGGCATTTTGCAGAACCCGGCTGACCGGCGCTCGTTGCGCTCGCTCTCGCCGGGCGACGTTCCGCACTCGTTCGTCGTCAACTATCTTGTCGAGTTGCCGTTTGGCAAAGGTAAGCGTTTCCTGAATCAGGGAGGATTCGTTGACCGCCTCGTCGGCGGCTTCCAAATCAGTGGCATCCAACGCTATCGTTCGGGAACCCCGATTGCCATCTTCATCGGCGGTGGGCGACGGGAGTTTTTGGATTTGCTCGGTATCGGCGGCAACGTGCGCCCGAACCTCACCGGGCAACCGGTCTTCACTGACAATCTGGGTGGCGGATCTGATTTCTTCCGCTACTTCAACCGAGCGGCGTTCGCTCTCCCTACCGACTTTAGAGGCACTACAGCGGCTATTGGAAGCGCCGAGTATCGCGCGTTCTACGCCAACCCGTCCGTGTTTCTCGGCACCGCTGCGCCGACGTCTAATGATCTGCGCACCAAACCGTTTTTTAGTGAAGACTTGAGCATCCTCAAGAAGACACGCATCACCGAAACGACCGCAATCGAATTTCGCGCTGAGTTCTTCAATTTGTTTAACCGCAGTCGTCCCATCGCGCCGGGGGCTAACTTTGACGCCGGCAACTTCGGCGACTCAGGATTCTTCGCTGACATCTTCCAGCCGCGTCGTATCCAACTCGGAGCGCGGTTCATATTCTAACCACGAGGCTTGACTCAACCGGGCGGCGCGGGAAGGTACAAAATCGAACTTCCCGCGTCGTTCGTGCTCACAGGCTTTAAAATTTACTTGCTGAAGTGATCGCTCGTAACGAATTATGAACGCCGCCTGTTCGCCACGCCGCGTCTTCGTTTTATTCGTCCTCTTCGCGCTCGCCGGCGCGATGCGAGAACGCGGCGCAACATGTCAGACGCAAACCCCTCGCACCTCAAGCCGCGTCGCCGCACGCTCATCGCAGCGCGCTGCCGTTAACGACAAATTACTCGCCGAAGGTATCGCCGCCTTTGAGCGTGGCGACACATCCGTTGCGCGCGATCTGCTCGAACGTGCGCTCGCCTCTGATTCGCAGAGCGTCGAAGCGCACACATACCTCGGTGTGCTCGCTGACCAAGCAGGCGAACTCGGTAACGCTGAACGTCACTTCGCCATCGCCGCGCTCCGCGCTCCAAAATCACCATCAGCGCGTAATAACTACGGCGCGATTCTTCTCCGCTTGAAGCGCACGCGGGAAGCCACCGCCGAGTTTGAGGCGTCGCTCAGCCTCGACCCGAATCAAGCAAACGCGCTCGTCAACCTCGCGCAGATTCGTTTCGCGGGCAACACTTCCGAAGACATGCGCGTCGCCGCCGAACTCTTCCGGCGCGCCGACGCACTCGCGCCTGACGCCGAAATCTCGCGCGCTCTAACCGGCATCGCACTGCGCCGCAACGACCGCACGCAAGCCGCTGAGCATTACCAGAATTACGCGACGCGGGCGGCAACTGCGAACAGTGGCAGTGTGACTGATTCAGCCGCACGTGCCGAACTCGGCGGCGCACTCTTGGAAGCCAAATTACTCGCGGAGGCGGAAGCAGAACTGAAGGCCGCGCTCGCGCTCGACGCGACGAACACGGCGGCAGTCGCGCGTTTGGCGCGCGTTTATCTGATGCGCAAAGATATTCCGGCTGCGGGCCGCACGCTCGAAGCGGCAGTCGCGCGCCAAGTCGAGGCCGCGCCGATTTACTCTCTGCTCGCCGTGGTGTACGAGAAGAGTGGCCACATCGAAAACGCCATCCCGGCGATGCGGCTCGCCATCCAAGCCGATCCGCAGTCTGATAAATACCGCTTTCAATATGGCCTTCTGCTGGCGAACGCGGATGCACCCGCCGCCGCCGTGATTCGCCTCAACGAAGCGTTGCAAACATTTCCGAAGCGCGTCTGTGGCTGGGGTTGGGAATAGCTAACTCCAGATTGGGCAAGAACGACGAAGCGGTCCAAGCCTTCAATCGCGCCATCGAGTTGAACGCGAATTTCGCACAGGCTTACGCTTATCTGGGAATGACGCGCGTCGAGATCGGACAGTACGACGAAGCGATCAGGCTTTATGAGCAGGCGCTGCGAAAAGACCCCGACATCGCCGTTGTTCACTACCTCATCGCCGACACGCTGCTCAAGCAGACCGACGCTGATCCCAAGCGCATCGAAACGCATCTCAAGCAGACAATCCGAATGGACGCGACTTACGCCCCGGCGCGGCTCGCTTTGGGCAAGCTTTATGTGCGCACTGATCGCCCGACGGAAGCCGTCGCTGAGCTTGAGAGCGTCGTTAAAATTTCTCCCGATTTAGCCGAGACCTATTATCAACTCGGACGCGCTTACGGGCGGCTCAAGCGCCCGGAAGACGCGCGCCAAGCGTTGGCGAAGTTCAAAACATTAAGCGACACACAGAAGCAACAGGAACAGGACGAGCGCCGCGAGATTGTGCATCGTCTGGCCGACGTGCTTTTCTAAAATCTGAAATTCGTGCGGGCAAAATTCCACTCCTCGCCCGGCGCTCTAAGAATTCGGGAACAATGATGAATTGCATAAATCAGTTTCGGATGACGAGTGACCGCGCGCGTGTCGCAATCTTTGCGCTCTCGTGTCTGTTCACGATCCCGGCGGGCCTCGCGGCGCAGCAAACTTCTAATCCTCCAAGCAATCAGTCGACGTCAGCCCCGCCGGCGAACGTGCAGCGGTGGGAGGATGATTTCAGCGGCGACAAGCTGGATGAGGCAAAATGGGAGCGTTACTCACTGGAAGGCGGGGCCGGGAAGATTGCGGTCAGCGATGGACAATTACAACAGCGCGGCACCAACAATTCACGCGCCGGCGTGCGCACCAAAAACACCTTCGATGCCGACCGATTCGTGGTCGAAGCGACGGTGGCGAAAGTGGGCGTCAGATACCCGGAGCTGGGCAGCTCAGGGCCGCCGCCGGGGAACGCCATCGTCACTGTGCTATTTGGCGGCAGAGCTGATCGCATCGAGTGGCTGATGACGAGCGAGGGCAGGCTCGAAGCGTGGCTGATGCGCGACGATAAAAGCGAGCGTCTCGACAGCAAAAGTCTCGGCACGCGAGAGAAGTCACCGCGTCTCGCCGTCGCGCGACGCGGCGACCAAGTGTATTTCATGCTTAACGGCCAAACCGGTTTGGAGAAGACAATCAAGTCGCTGCCCAGCACTTTCAGCGTCATGCTCTACGGCTTCGGGTCTTCGGAGAACAACTGGGACTCCGTCACGGTGCAGACACTGAAGCGGTGATTCTTGATGCGTACCGAAAGTCATGTCCTGATTGAATCTCACACGTGCCCGCTGAGGTTCGCTCGGTCGGGTAGATATTCCAGGCCGGGTGCGCCTACTGGCATGCAGGTCTCGACGCCGCCGTTGCGAACGGAGAGGCGACGCATCGGGCGTGCGTTCGCCGGGAAATTCGTGCTCTTCTTCGCGGCGGCGATTTTGCAGTTCGCCAGCGACGAGGTAAAAGCGCAGCCCGTGACTTTCACGAACCCAATCGTCAAATCGCAGAGCGCGGCCGACCCGTGGATTGTGTATCACGGAGGATGGTACTACTTCACCGCGACGCTTGATCCGTCTGGCGGTGTGTGGGTGTGGCAATCGCGGACGCTCGCAGGTCTCGACGAGGGGAAGAAGGTTAAGGTGTACGACGCGCCGGCAACAGGAATGCGTAGTCGTCAGATATGGGCGCCCGAACTGCATCGCTTGGACGACCGTTGGTATGTCTACTTCACGGCGTCGGACGGCGTAGACGAAAACCACCGCCTCTACGTTCTGGAGAGTCGGGGCGCCGACCCGCTCGGCCCGTACACACTCAAAGCGCGCTTGTATGATTCGACGAACGACGGATGGGCGATTGACCCGACAATCTTGCGCGCGCGCGACGGAAAGCTTTACTGTTTGTGGGTCGCGCACGTTCCCGGCAACGGTAATGGCATCCGCATCGCGCCGATGTCGAATCCGTGGACGATCAAAGGCGCGAGTGCGCTTATCGCCGCCACCGACTACGACTGGGAGCGCGTGCGCTACCCGATCAACGAAGGCCCGGTGGCGCTCGAACGCGATGGAAAGCTATTCATCGTGTACTCAGCGAGCGACACGGGCACGCCCGACTACGCTTTGGGCTTGCTGACACACATGGGCGGCGACGTGATGAACGTCAAGTCGTGGAAGAAGTCACCGCACCCCGTGTTCAGCCGCCACTCTGGCCCGGACGGCAATGTGTACGGCCCAGGTCACAACGGCTTTTTCAATTCGCCGGACGGCACGGAAGATTGGATCATTTATCACGGCAAGGAAACCGCTGAGTATACCTACGAAAACAGAACCACGCGCGCCCAGAAATTCACGTGGCGCGCCGACGGCACACCCGACTTCGGGCGTCCCATACCGCGCGGCGTCGCCGTGCGTGCTCCCGCGGGCGAAACCAGGATCAGCGTGATAAGGCCAAACGTCGAGGCAGTGATGAAGAAGAAAGCGTTGATAGCCGGTAGTCGCGCCTTTGCGGGCGGTGCGGGGACGTTCGGCGCGGCGTTGCTAAATGTCGGCGGCGGCGCGACGCAAGCCGTACACGCTCAAACGGCCGCACGTTTCGAGAAAGTTCTGACCTCCTTTGCCGATCACGTCGGGCGCTGCTCGGCATCGAGCATGTTCACGCGCAACGTAAGCAGTACGAACAGGCGCGCCAAGCTCTCGAACGAGTGGTGGCGCTGCAACCCGATTTCGCGAAGGCGCACTACCATCTGGGACTGACCTACGCGCGGCTCGGTGACAAAGAAGCCGCGGTGCACGAGACCGAGTTGGCGACGAAGCTGGAGCGCAAACAAAAGCAGGCGGAGCGAGTCGTGCTGCGTCTGCTGGACGGAGACTCGAACAACCGCGCGGCGCAAGACGGCGTGAAGCCGTGATGTCAGCCGGACTGTGAAATCCTCGACGAGATACTCGACGCCGAACCCTCGATGCAAGCGGGTCATCTTCGACACCAACAATAGAATGAAGTCCTCAATGAAAACGCGGTTAAGAGTATGCTGCCTGCTGCTCACCAGCTTCCTCTTCAACGCACCCTTTGGCCCGGCGGTCACAGCCACAGTCGCGCAGACCGGCGGCGCCAAGCCCATCGATTCGCCAATCGTCAGGAATCGAAATCCGCTTCCGCCGAATGCGCTCTACCCGTTGCCGCTGACCGCGATTAAACCGCGCGACTGGCTGCGCCGGCAGTTGCAGACGCAGGCGGCGGGACTAACCGGCCAACTCGACGAATTCTGGCCTGACCTCAGTTCAAATAGCGCATGGCTCGGCGGCGCGGGCGAGGGTTGGGAGCGCGGCCCTTACTACCTGGACGGACTCGTGCCGCTCGCCTACCTGCTCGACGATTCAAAGCTGATTGCGAAGGCCAATAAGTGGGTCAACTGGACGCTCGAAAATCAGAGACCCGACGGTTCCATCGGCCCTGAAAAGAATAAAGATTGGTGGCCGAACATGATTATGCTGAAGGTGCTGACGCAGCACTACGAAGCGACCGGCGACCGGCGCGTGCTTCCGCTGATGCAGCGCTACTTTAATTATCACGCCCGCCACGCCGGGGAGCGTCCGCTACACGAGTGGGCGATCCCACGGTGGGGCGAGGAAGTTCTGAGCATCCTGTGGTTGTATAATCGCACGGGCGACCCCCAACTTCTCAGCCTCGCGCGCACGCTGCGCCGCCAGGGCTTCGACTGGAAGCAACACTTCGCTGATTTCAAGTTTCCCGACAAGACCAGCAAAGAACAACTCGGCCTGCGGCAGGACATGAGCAACACGACGCCGCTCTCGATGCGAGTTCATGGCGTCAACAACGCGATGGCGATGAAATACTCTGCGCTCTGGTCGCTCGTCTCCGGTGATGCGACTGATCGTCACGCCATCTACCAAATGCTCGGCGAATTGGACAAGCACCATCTATTGCCGAACGGGATGCACAGCGCCGACGAACATTACGCCGGACAGAATCCGTCGCAGGGCGTCGAGTTATGCGCCGTCGTCGAGACGATGTTCTCCTTAGAGCACGCGCTCGCCATCGTCGGTGATACGGCGCTCGGCGACCGTCTGGAAAGAATCACCTTCAACGCGCTGCCGGCGACTTTTTCCGGCGACATGTGGGCGCACCAGTATGACCAGCAACCTAATCAGGTGGCGTGTAGCATCGGGCCGCGCGACTGGACGACAAACGGGCCGGAGTCGAACGTCTTCGGACTCGAACCAAACTTCGGCTGCTGCACCGCAATCATGCATCAAGGCTGGCCGAAGTTCGTCGCCAGCATGTGGATGCGGACGCGCGACGACGGACTCGTCGCCATCGCTTACGCGCCGAGCGAAGTTCAAACAATCATCAGAGGCGTGCGCGTCCGCGTGACCGAAGAGACCGAGTACCCGTTCCGCGATCAGGTTCGTTTCGCGGTTGACCCTTCGTCGTCAATCACATTCCAGTTCCAACTCAGAATCCCGGCGTGGGCCGATGGCGCGATGGTCTCGGTCAACGGCGGGAAGTCGGAAGACGTGAAGGCCGGCGTGTTTCACACCATCATGCGCCGCTGGAAGAAGGGCGACCGTGTGGAGTTGCCGTTGCCGTTGCGCACGCGAACCTCGCGTTGGTATCAAGACTCAATCGGCATCGAACGGGGGCCGCTCGTCTTTTCCCTTAAGATCGGCGAAGACTGGCGGCGCATCACGAAGGGTATGCACAAGCCCGCCCCGTCGCCGGCGTCGGACTGGGAAGTTCTGCCGACGACGGCGTGGAACTACGGCCTGATCATCGACCCGTCCAACCCCGAACAGTCCGTCGAAGTAATCCCGAAGCCGCTCGGAGACATTCCGTTTTCTGCCGCGGGCGCGCCTGTCGAACTCCGCGTCAAGGGTCGGCGCATTCCCGGCTGGACGCTAGTCAACAACTCCGCCGGCCCGCTGCCGCCAAGTCCCGTTGACAGCCGCGAACCAATCGAGACGTTGACTTTGATTCCGTACGGCTCCGCGAAGCTGAGGGTCACGGCCTTTCCGCAAGTAGCCGGGCGATGAGATTTAGGATTTGCCGAATCAAGCCTTGTGAGTGGTGTTTGAAAGTTACGTGAAGGAAGGGTTGAGTGTGATGCAAGTTAGGATTTAACACAGAGACACAGAGGACACACAGAGGACACAGAGAAATGCGTTGAGAGACGTGTTCTGTCTTCTGTATTCTTTCTTCCGTGTCCTCTGTGTCTTCAACTCTGTGTCTCTGTGTTAAATCCGTCTGACGCTTCCACTCAACTGTAGCTTGCTCTACAACCTGACATCAGACGAGTGCCAAAAACATCTATGCCGACATCAAAAAGAATTTTCTCCAACCTGCTGCTCGCCATTCTGTGCTTCACTGCCATCGATACGTGGGCGCAGACTTCAGCCGTCCCGCGCCCCGAATATCCGCGCCCCGATTTCGTCCGCGCCGATTGGCAGACGCTGAACGGCGCGTGGGAGTTTGAGTTTGACGACGCGGATCGCGGTCTCGCCGAACGCTGGTACGCGACGAGCGGTCAGCGTTTCGGCAAGACTATTCAGGTGCCATACGCTTTTCAGAGTAAGTTGAGCGGCATCGGCGACACTTCGTTTCATGACGTGGTGTGGTATCGGCGGGCAGTGCGAATTCCCGAAAACTTTCGGCGCGATGCGCGGCGCGTGATGCTCAACTTCGGCGCGGTCGATTACGAAGCGACGGTGTGGGTCAACGGCGCGCGCGTCGGCGACCATCAGGGCGGTCACGTTGGTTTTGGCCTCGACATCACCGACCTGCTCAAAGCAGGTGATAACCAGATCGTCGTGCGCGTCTTCGACCCTTCGACGGACCGGACGATTCCGCGCGGCAAGCAGTATTGGAAACCCAATTCGGAGATCATCTGGTATACGCGCACCACCGGCATCTGGCAGCCCGTGTGGCTCGAAGCGGTCGCGCCCGTTCATGTCGCGCGTCTGCGCATCACGTCCGACATTGATAATTCGCAGGTGCAGATCGAAACCATCCTGAACAAGCCCGCGCCGCCGGACACGCGCCTGCGTCTGAGCGCGAGTTTGCGGGGCGAGGTGCAGGCGCGCTCCGAGTTCGCGGCGATTGCGACCGGCGGCGCGCATCCCGCGACGACGCTGAAACTCGACCGTCAGGAAACGTGGAGTCCGGAACGCCCGACGCTCTACGATCTGGACGTTGAGGTGGTCGGCGCGAACGGGCAGGTGCTCGATAAAGTCGCAAGCTACTTCGGGCAGCGCAAAGTGAGCGTGCATGACGGGAAAATCTACCTCAACAACTCACCGTATTATTTGAAGCTGGTTTTGGATCAAGGCTACTGGCCGGAAAGCGTGTTGACGCCGCCGACCGACGAGGCTATTCAGTACGACATCAAGATGACAAAAGCGTTCGGCTTCAACGGGGCGCGCAAGCACCAAAAGGTCGAAGACCCACGCTGGCTCTACTGGTGCGACAAACTCGGACTCGTGGTGTGGGGCGAAATTGCGAACGCCTTCGACATTTACACAGACGATTATGTGCGCCGCTTCACGGACGAGTGGCAGCAGGCCGTGCAGCGCGATTACAACCACCCTTCGATCATCGCGTGGACGCCGATCAACGAGAGTTGGGGTGTCAACCGCATCCTGACCGACGCACAGCAGCAGGCGCACGCTAAGACAATGTACTTTCTGACGCGCTCGCTCGATTCGACGCGGCTCGTACAGGACAACGACGGCTGGGAGCACACCGATGCAACCGACATCTTCGGCATCCATGACTATGCGCGCACCGGCGAGGAACTAGCGGCGAAGTACAAAGTCCTGGAGACCGATCCGACCACCGTTCCGCGCAATGGCCGGGAAGCGCTGGCGCACGGCTATAAGTACAATGGTTCTCCGATTGTGTTGACAGAGTTCGGTGGCATCGCGTACCGGATGAACGCGCCGAAGGCAGCGAACGAGTTCGGGTACGGGAACACCGAGCCGACCAAAGAAGCTCTGCTTGTGAGACTCGACGGCCTTGTGAAGGCGTTGCGGTCGAACAAAATGATTGTCGGTTACTGCTACACGCAACTCACTGATGTCGAGCAGGAGATCAACGGGTTGATGACGTATGACCGGAAGCCGAAAGCGGACCCGGCGGAGTTCGCGCGAATTTTCAATCAACGTTGAGAACAGTTTTCAGTTTTGAGTTTTCAGTGTTCAGCTCAAAACTGAAAACTGTTCAAAATTCACAGGGCCAGCGAATGACGCAGCACGATACAAAGCAAGCGCACCACGACGGCACCACGATGCACCGCCGCCGCATCACGCTCAACGACGGGCGGTACATAATCTTCTATACCTTCGACGGGGCAACCGCGCCGCTTAACACAGGAGAGTCGGCACCGCAGCCTGAAGCAAAGCCGGTGGCCGAAGAGGAGCGTCGTGTCTGAGCTTCGCTGGAATCCACTCTTAGGCGAATGGGTCGCGACCGCGACGCACCGGCAGCAGCGGACGTTTCTGCCGCCCGCTGACTTTTGCCCGCTGTGCCCGACGAAGCCCGGCGGCTTTCCGACCGAAGTCCCCGAAAGCAGTTACGACATCGTCGTCTTCGAGAACCGCTTTCCATCCCTGCGCCCGAACCCTGAACCGCCGGCCATCGAAGGCACCGAGTTGTACCCGGTGCGCCCTTCGGCAGGCGTGTGCGAAGTGGTGCTCTATTCGCCGAACCATACTTCGACGCTTGCCACCGAACCGGTCGAGCAGATTCATAAACTGGTCCAGGTGTGGACGGATCGCTTCCGCGAATTATCTGAACTGGAGTTCGTTGATTACGTCTTCATCTTCGAGAACAAGGGCGAGGCAATCGGCGTGACACTGCACCACCCGCACGGCCAGATTTACGCTTACCCGTTCACGCCGCCGCGCGTCGCACGTCAAGTCGAACAGTCGCGCGCGCATTATGAAAAGACGAATCGCTATTTACTCTCCGACATCATCAACGAAGAGCGGCGCGACGGTCGGCGGATCATCGCGGAGAACAGTTCTTTTGTCACCTACATCCCGTTCTTCGCGCGCTGGCCGTACGAGTTGCACATCGCGCCGCTGCGTCACGTGCAGGCGCTCACTGATCTGACGGACGCGGAGCGGAAAGATATGGCTTCGATTTTAAAGGTGGTGCTGGTCGCGTTCGACGGTCTCTTCAATATTTCGCTCCCATACATGATGGTTTTATATCAGCGACCGAGCGACGGGAAAGATTATGACTACTACGGTTTTCATATCGAGTTCTTTCCGCCGCTCCGGGCTGCGAACCGTTTGAAATACCTTGCTGGCAGCGAAACCGGAGCGGGGATGTTCATCAACGACACGCTCGCCGAAGAGAAGGCCGCCGAGTTGCGTGCGCTCGTCAAGCCGGTTGCATGGAACACAGAGAGGGCAGGCCGTTGATTGATCGAGTGAGACTCGCACGCACTTTCTATCAACGTTACGGACGCGAGCCGCGCCTGTTCCGCGCGCCGGGGCGGGTCAATCTTATCGGCGAACACACCGACTATAACGACGGCTTTGTGCTGCCGATGGCGATTGACCGCGAAACCGTCATCGCTGGCGCGGCGCGCGACGACCGACGGGTGCGCGTCTATTCGTTGAACGCGGATGAAGCTGTGGAATTCGATCTTGACCATCCCGGCGAAAAGCAGCGCGGCATCTGGCTCGATTATGTCGAGGGCGTCGCGCAGAGCTTGCTGGGGCGCGGCGTCCGTTTGAAGGGCGCTGACCTCGCCGTGCTGTCGGACGTGCCGGTCGGCGCGGGACTGTCATCTTCGGCGGCGCTTGAAGTATCGGCGGGGTTGGCGTTCGTGTCGCTCTCGGATCAGCAACTGGATCGCGTGACGCTGGCGCTCGCCGGGCAGCAGGCCGAGCACGTTTACGTCGGGACGATGTGCGGGATCATGGATCAGTTCGTCGCCGCGCTCGGGCGTGAGGGACACGCGCTGTTGATCGACTGCCGCTCGCTTGAAGCGACGCTCGTCCCGCTCGACACATCGGAGACGGCCATCGTTGTCTGCGACACCAACGTGAAACACGAGCTTTCGTCCTCCGAGTACAACGCGCGGCGCGCCGAGTGTGAACGCGGTGTCGAGATGCTCCGCGAAATGATGCCAGGAATACGCGCGCTGCGCGACGTGAGTGTGGCCGAGTTCGCACAACACGAAGAGCGTCTGCCCGAAACCATCCGGCGGCGCTGCCGTCACGTCGTGACAGAGAACGAGCGAACGCTCTCCGCCGCCCGCGCGTTGCAGGACGGCGACTTGAAAGAGATGGGGCGCTTGATGTACGCCTCGCATCGTTCGCTGCGCGACGACTACGAAGTGAGTTGCCGCGAGCTTGATGTGCTGGTGGAAATTGCCGAGAGTCTCGGCGGCGTGGTCGGCGCGCGAATGACCGGCGGCGGCTTCGGCGGCTGCACCGTCAACCTCGTGCGGCGTGAGGCACTTGGAGAGTTCGAGCAGGTAGTATCGCGAGAGTACACGCGGGCGACCCATCTCAACCCGACCATCTACGTCTCCGAAGCAGGAGGCGGAGCAAAGGAGATAAAGGACTCTTAAGGGATGAGGGATGAAGGATGAGGGATGAATTAAAGCATGTGCGTTGCTTGTCATCAGTCATCACCGATCACTCATCATCATTGTTTTTATGAGAATCAAAGATGTGGCGCGTGAGGCGGGGGTTTCGACGGCGACCGTTTCACACGTCATCAACAAGACGAGGTTTGTTAGCGAGGAGATACGCGAGCGTGTGCTGCGTGCCGTCGAGCGCTGCAACTATTACCCGAATGCGCACGCGCGGAGCCTCGCGTCGGGGCGCAGCCAAATCCTCGGTTTGTTAATCTCTGACATCTCGAACCCATTCTTCCCGGAACTGGTGAAGAGCATCGAAACGGCGGCCTCCGAGAGCGGCTACGAAGTCTTACTCTCCAACACGAACTACGACGTTGACCGCACGTCGAGCTTTGTGCGGCGCATGATCGAGCGCAAGGTGGCGGGCGTCGCGCTGATGACATCGGAATTAAACGTCGCGTTGATTGACGAACTCGCACGCCGCCACGTCTCGGTCGTCTTTCTCGACCTCGGCGCGCCGGGCGTGCGGATGAGCAACATCGCGGTCAACTACGAAGTCGGGATCGAAGAAGCAATGCGCCACTTGGTCGCGCTCGGCCATCAGAAAATCGCATACATCGGCGGGCCGGAACATTTACGTTCGGCGGCGAAGCGGCGCGAAGCATTCGGCGACTACGTCTCAAAGCATCTGCGCGACGCACCACCGCCGTCGGTTTACGTCGGTGACTTTAAGCTCGACGGTGGGCGGCGGGCGGCGTGGGAGATGCTTGCGGTCGGAGAGATGCCGACGGCTATCGTCGCCGCGAACGACATGATGTCGCTCGGCGCGATGCGCGAGTTGCGCGCCGCCGGGGTCAGCATCCCACGCGATGTGTCCATCATCGGCTTCGACGACATTGCGTTCGCGGCGCTGGCCGAGCCGCCGCTGACGACCATCTGTCTGCCGCGCGTCGAACTCGGACGCCGCGCCGTCGAAGCGCTGCTCGCGACCATCGAGCACCCGGAACAGGAAGGCGTCGAGATTCGACTCCCGACCTACCTTGTGATTCGCAACTCGACGGGGCCTGCGCGAACGGCTCCGACGAAAAAGGCTGTGCATCACAAAGTAAAAACAGAGGGTAAAGAAAGCGCGCGGCGCCCGCCGTCTTCAAGGACGAAGAAGCTAAATTGAACCGCACAACAATCGAAGGTCGAGCAGTGGCTTGTGTGCCAATCCTAATTCAGAACAATAGACGCTGAAACAATCCGCATGAAAATCATCTCTACGTTATTTCGGGCATACGCCGCCGCGTTGTTGTTATTCACGGTTGGAGCTGTGGGTGCTTCGGCGCAACAGAGACCCGCATACACCAACCCGGCGGCGGCGGGCGATTACCCGGACCCGTCAGTGATTCGCGTCGGGCGGGATTATTGGGCGACAGCGACTTCGTCGGAGTGGGCGCCGGAGTTTCCGATACTGCACTCGCGCGATTTGGTTAATTGGAACATTGTCGGCGCGGTCTTTCAAAAACGTCCGGCGTGGTCGGTGGGAAATTACTGGGCGCCGGAGATTGCGCAGGATCGAGGGCGCTACTTCGTCTACTACACCGCGCGCAGGAAGGACGGGCCGCTGTGCGTCGCGGTCGCCACCGCCGGCAAACCATCGGGGCCGTACACGGATCGCGGCCCGCTCGTGTGCCAGGAGGTCGGCTCGATAGACGCTTTCCCGATCAGGGATGAAACAGGACGACCATTCCTGGTGTGGAAGGAAGACGGCAACAGCGTGAAGAAGCCGACGCCGCTATGGGCGCAGAGACTCTCGCCGGACGGCACCAAGTTGATCGGCGAGCGGCAGGAGATTCTGCGCAACGACGCGCCGTGGGAAGCGCAGTTGATCGAAGGGCCGTACATCATGCGGCGCGACGGCTGGTTCTACATGTTCTATTCGGGCAACGCCTGCTGTGGTCGTGAATGCAACTACGCGCTTGGCGTCGCGCGCGCGCGCAAGCTGTTGGGGCCGTGGGAGAAGAATCCGGCGAATCCCATTTTAAAAGGTAACGACGAGTGGAAATGTCCCGGTCACGGCAGCATCGTGCGAGACACGCGCGGGCGCGACTTTCTGATGTACCACGCTTATCACCCGAAAGATTTTGTGTACGTCGGGCGTCAGGCGGTACTCGATCAAGTCGCCTGGGGTGCGGATGGGTGGCCGACTGTTAACGACGGCAAGGGGCCGAGCGGTCGGGCACTCGCGCCGCTCGGAGTCGCGGAGCGTAACGAGGAATATCAGTTCTTTGACGACTTCAACTCGCCGCGACTGGCGCCCGGCTGGCAGTGGCCGCAATCGAACGAACCGGTGTGGCGTGTCGAGACGGCTGGGCAAGGATGGCTCACGCTGACGCCGTCGAGCGGGCAGGGCGGCAATGTGGTCGGCGCCGTCGCCGCACACTTTACGACCGTGGGCGATTATGTCGCGACGACGGTTGTCGAGACGCGCGCGTTGAAACCGGGTGCGCTCGCCGGGCTGTCGGCATTTGGTGACAATGACAACGCGCTCGGCGTCGGCGTCGGGAGGGATGGCAGAGCTGTGCTGTGGCGACGAGAAAAGAACGAGCACCGCACAATGGCGACGGTGGACGCGCCGAACACATCTTCGATCCATCTGCGGATGACGGCGCGTGGCGGCCACCGCTTTCAATTCGCGTTGAGCGGTGACGGCAAGACCTGGACGGATGTGGGCGACGAATTGCGGGGCGAGTATCTGCCGCCGTGGGACAGGGGCGTCCGCGTCGCACTGACGACGGGCGGCACCGAGGGCGCGACGGGCCGGTTCGCGTCGCTGCGCATCGAACCCGCCAGCGATAATCAATAATCTTGATTTTGAATCAGTGGAGAAACCGGAATGATGAAATCATCGAATCATACTCGCCGACTCTCGACAATCGTCGGCATCCTCTTCGCCCTTGCGTCGCTGACGATGACGAGTTGTGTTAAGCAGGAAGGCGGCGGCGTCAGTGGAGTCAGCGGCGCGGGCGCGTCCGAAGTCGCGGGAATCAAGAAGGAAGGGAAGCTGGTGATCGGATTTGCGCAGATGGAGAACAACAATCCGTGGCGCATCGCCGAAACCAACAGCTTCAGGGAAGAGGCGGCGAAGCGCGGACATGAGATCGTCGTCTCTGACGCGCAGGGTGACGCGGCCCGCCAAGTTAACAACGTCGAGGATTTGGTGACGCGCCGGGTCGACGTCATTATGCTGCCGCCGCGCGAGTTCGAAGGTCTGTCGCCGGCTCTGAAGGCCGCGCGCGAGGCGAAGATTCCCGTCTTCCTGATTGACCGCGAGGCCGCCGGCACGTCCGGTGAAGATTACGTCGCATTCATCGGCTCGAACTTTGTGCAGCAGGGTCAGCGCGCCGGCGAGTGGTTGATTAATAAGACCGGCGGCAAGGCGAACATCGTCGAATTGCAGGGCACCTCCGGCGCTTCGGTGACGCGCGACCGCAAGCAGGGTTTCGCCGACGCGATCAGCAAAAGCCCTGACATGAAGATCATCGCTTCGCAGACCGCGAACTTCTCGCGCGCCGAAGGCCAGAAGGTGATGGAGACGATCATTCAGGCGCGCGGCAAAGAGATCACCGCCGTCTACGCGCACAACGACGAGATGGCGATTGGCGCGATCCAAGCGTTAAAGGCCGCCGGGATGAAGCCGGGCACGGACGTGTTGGTGGTTTCGGTGGACGGCGAGAAGGATGCGCTGAAGGCGATTACCGCGGGTGAGATGAACGTGACCGTCGAGTCGAATCCGCGCCTCGGCCCGCTTGCCTTCGACACGCTGGAACGCTTCCGTCGCGGCGAAAAGATCGAACCTCGGATCATCATCCAGGATCGTTTGTTTGATTCGAGCAACGCCGCGCAGTTCGTCGATGAAGCGTACTAAGAGAGGGGCCAGGGGTCAGGGGTCAGGGGCCGGTAAAAGCTGATCGTCTGACCCCCGGCTCCCGACCCCCGGCCCCTAATTTTATGATGACAAACGTTCCGCTGCTCCGCATGGAGGGCATCACGAAAATCTTCGGCGGGTATAAAGCGCTCGACGGCGTGGCCCTGACGCTTGAGCGTGGCGAGGTGCATGCGCTGGTTGGCGAGAACGGCGCGGGCAAGTCGACGCTGATCAAGATCATGACGGGCGCGTACGGGCGTGACGGCGGGCAGATGTGGCTGGATGGTCAGTCCGTCAATTTTCGCACGCCGGAAGACGCGCAGGGCGCGGGCGTGGTCGCCGTCTATCAGGAGGTGAATCTGCTCGCGTACCGCACGGTGGCCGAGAACATCTATCTCGGTCGCGAGCCGCGGCGCTTCGGCTTCGTCAACTGGAAAAAGATGAACGCCGACGCGCGCGAGATTCTCGAAAGACTCGGTTTGAACATCGATCCGCGCGCGACTCTGGGTAGTCTGAATATCGCGCTCAGGCAGATGGTCGCAATTGCGCGCGGCGTTTCGTTCAATGCGAAAGTCGTGGTGCTCGACGAGCCGACCAGTTCGCTGACGGAGCATGAAGTCTCGATCCTCTATGACGTGGTGCGAAGGTTGAAGGCGGAGGGCGTCGGCGTCGTCTACATCAGCCACCGTTTCGATGAGTTGTACACGGTCTGTGACCGCGTGACGGTATTGCGCGACGGACGGTTCGTCGCGACGCGCTCGCTCGCGGGGCTGGAGAAGATCGACCTGGTGTGCATGATGCTCGGCAAGCGTCGCGAAGAGTTGCGGCAGGGCACGACCGCTTTCAGACACATCGAGCGGCGGGGTGATGAAGCGCCGTTGCTGCGCGCCGAAAACCTGACGCGCGGGCGCAAGCTGAACGATGTGACAATCGAGGCCGCGCGCGGCGAGATCGTCGGGATGGCGGGCTTGCTCGGTTCCGGGCGGACGGAGACGGCGCGGGCGATTTTCGGTGCTGACCGCATTGAGCGGGGCGAGGTTTATCTCGAAGGCAAGCGTTTGAATCTGCGCACGCCCGGCGACGCGATTGACGCCGGACTCGCCTTTCTCTCCGAAGACCGCAAGGCCGAGGGCATCATTCCGGAACTATCGGTGCGCGAGAATCTGACACTCGCCGCGCTACCCGCGCTCAGCAAAATGGGGATTGTCAACAATGCACGTCAACGCGAGATCGTGGAAAAGTTTATGAAGCGGCTCGGCATCAAGGCGACGAGCGCTGACCAGAAGATTCGCGAGCTATCCGGCGGCAATCAACAGAAGGTGCTGCTCGCGCGATGGTTATGTAAGAATCCGAAGTTTTTAATTCTCGACGAACCGACGCGCGGCATCGACATCGGCGCGAAGGGTGAAATTCAGGCGCTCGTCGGCGAACTCGCCGAAGCTGGCCTCGGCGTGTTGATGATCTCGTCCGAGTTAGAGGAGTTGGTCGAAGGCAGTTCGCGCGTGCTGGTGATGCGTGACGGCGAGTGCGTCGCGGAGTTGCGCGGCAATCAGATTTCGCAGGACTCGATTATTCACGCGATGGCCGAGGGCAGCGCCGTCCAAGCTGACCAACATGTGGCGGACGACGTAAGTAAACAGTTTTGAGTTTTGAGTTTTGAGTTTTCAGCCTGATGTCGGGATACATTTTGTCCCGGAGGGACATGTGACAATAGCGAGAGCGATTAATCACTGGGCTATTATCATTCAGTCCCTGCGGAACAATTTGAAAACTATCCAAACATCAGGCTCTCAGCTGAAAACTCAAAACTGAAAACTGTTTGATGGGGCGTGATGAACGATGCAGCAGGCCACAGGAATTAACAGTACAGCGGCGGCGCGTGGCGGCGTGATGTCGAGCCTCGCGGCTTACGGGCCAACGTATGGCGCGCTGGCCGCGCTGGTGCTGCTGATCGTCTTTAACGCGATTTTCACACGCAACTTCGCGACGCCCGACAATTTGTGGAATACGCTCCTGCAGATGACGCCGACGGCGCTGGTTGCCACCGGGATGACGCTGGTGATTGCGACCGGCGGCATTGATCTATCGGTCGGTTCGGTGATGGCGATTGCCTCGGCGCTCGCGGCCACGTTGATCGCGGGAGGGACGGGTGTCGGCGTCGCCGCGCTGCTCGCGCTCGCCGTGGCGTGCGGCTGCGGGGCGTTGAACGGCGCGCTCATCTCCGGCTTCCGCATTCAGCCGATCATCGTCACGCTCGCGCTGTTGATCGCGGGGCGCGGCGCGGCGCAGGTCATCAGCCAGGGCGGGCAGTTGATTCCGCTCAACAATCCGGCGTTCGGCTATCTGGGTCGGGGCTACGTCGGACCGGTGCCGGCGCAGGTGCTGATTATGATAGTGGTGGCGGTCGTCGCTGTGTTCGTGATGCGGCGGTCGAGTTTCGGGCGGTACGTCGTCGCGGTCGGCGGGAATGAAGCGGCGGCGCGTCTCGCCGGAATCAAGACGCATCGCACGAAGATTACGGTCTATGCCATCAGTGGGTTACTCGCCGGCATCGCGGGCTTGATCGAGACGGCGCGACTCGGCGCCAGCGACGCCGCGAAGGTCGGGCTGAACATCGAGCTTGACGCCATCGCGGCGGTCGTCGTTGGCGGCACTCCGTTGACCGGCGGGCGGGCGACCGTCGGCGGTACGATCATCGGCGCGCTCATCATGCAGATCATTTCGATGACATTCATCATGAACGACATCAAATTCTCGTGGTCGCTAGTGCTCAAGGCGGCGATCATTCTCATCGCTGTTTATGTCCAGCGTCCGAAGGTCGCTTGACGCTCAGACCACGTCCGAATTACGTGCGGTAAGTTTACAGTCGGTTTCATATTCGATAATGGGTCGATCACTTCGCGTTAGCTGTTTCGTTGTTCTGCTCAGTCTCAGTCTGCTTGCGTCCGGCGCCGCACAGACCACAGCGACATTCATTAACCCTGTCATCCCCGGCGATTATCCAGACCCATCGGTGATTCGCGTCGGGCGTGACTATTGGGCGACGGCGACTTCAGGTGACTGGGCACCACATTTCCCCATTCTGCATTCGCGCGATTTGGTTAACTGGCGAACAATCGGCGCGGTCTTTACGAAGTCGCCCGCGTGGGCCGCACGAAATTTCTGGGCGCCCGAAATCATCAAAGACAGAGGACGGTTTTTTGTTTACTACACGGCGCGAAAAAAAGGCGGGCCGCTGTGCGTCGCGGTCGCCACCGCCAGTAAACCAACGGGGCCGTACACGGACCACGGCCCGCTCGTGTGTCAGGAGGCTGGCTCGATAGACGCCTTCATGGTGAGGGACGAACATGGCCGCCCGTATTTAATCTGGAAAGAGGATGGCAACAGCCGCAACCAGCCGACGCCGCTCTGGGCGCAACGCCTCTCAGAGAGTGGGACGAACTTGATCGGCGAACCAACAGTGATTCTGCGTAACGACGCGCCGTGGGAGAGACACGTCGTCGAAGGCTCGTTCATCATCAGACGCGGCGGCTGGTTCTATCACTTCTATTCGGGCAACGCTTGTTGTGGTCGCGAGTGCCGGTATGCGTCGGGTGTGGCCCGCGCGAGAAAACTTTTGGGGCCGTGGGAAAAGAACCCGGCGAACCCGATTCTCGCCGCCAACGAGCAGTGGCAGTGTCCGGGGCACGGCAGCATCGTCACCGACCACCGCGGGCGAGACTTCCTTCTGTACCACTCGTATCGTCAACGCCGCGATACGTTCAATGTCGGACGCGAAGCGTTGCTCGACGAAATCAGGTGGAACGCGGACGGTTGGCCGAGCATCAACGGTGGTGAGGGGCCGAGCCGAATCGCAGACGCGCCTGCATCGCTCGGTGAGCGTCACCTGAACGCGCAAATTTTTGACGACTTCGATGGACCTCGACTGGATTTATCCTGGCAATGGCCGCTTGCCAACAAACAGTCCGCGCGCATCGAGACAGCGCGGCGGGGCAATCGGCTCAGGCTCGCGCCCGTCGTCGACGTCGCTGGTGACGACTTCACGGACGCAGTTCTCGGACGGCGGACGACTTCCGGCGATTACACCGCGACGACGTTGATTGACACTCACGGAATGAAACCGGGGGCGCGCGCCGGTCTGTGTGCTTACAGTTGGCGCGGCAGCGCGGTCGGGGCGGCCATTGGTGGCGGGAAGATTGACGTGTGGCGGCGCAGGAACGGGAAGGAAGAGAGACTCGCGGCGGTGGATGCTCCTGATGTCAGACACGTCAATTTGCGGATGACGGCGAGCGACGGCAAGTCGTTCCGCTTCGCCTTTAGCACCGACGGGCGTGAGTGGAAAGAGTTAAGCGAGCCGGTCGCGGGCGGCCACGTCGAAGGCGCGCGCATTGCGTTGACGGCGGGCGGAAATCGGGGCGCGGCGGCAAACTTTGAGTGGATCCGAATCATGCCGGCGGTGCGTCCGGGTGCGGGGGATGGATTCACCGCGGAGAACGCAGAGGGCGCAGAGAAATACAAGTAGGAAGGCAAAAGTAAAAAGGGAACAGGCAAAAGTGAAAGCCACCGAGGAACAGATGTGAGATGTTAGATGCTGGATGTTAGTCAAGATGCGCAGGTGTTCTGTCCAACATCTGACATCCGACATCTGACATCAGCAATTGTTTTCCTCTCTCTCCGCGTTCTCCGCGTCCTCTCGCGGTGAAATGATTTTTCGGGAGATTGAAGTATGAGCCAGGTCGGGACGACGATTGAGCACGGTTCTACGCGCGGCACCGTCGCGCGCGCGAAGTTCGCTTCATTCATCCAGCGGCAGGGCGCACTGATCGCATTGCTGCTGGTGTGCGTCGTCGCCGCGTTGCGCTACGAAAGATTTCTGACGGACGCGAATTTGACGAACATCCTGCGGCAGAACAGTTGGCCGGGTCTCGTCGCGCTCGGCATGACGTTTGTGATCTTAACCGGCGGCATTGATCTGTCGGTCGGGTCGCTGCTCGCTGTCGCGGGCGTCGTCGCCGCATATCTTTCGGGGCAGGGCTTAATCGTCGCATTGCTCGCGGGCGTCGGGGTGGCAACCGTGCTCGGTCTCATCAACGGCGTGGTGATCGCGAAGGCCCGCATCCAGCCGTTCATCGTCACACTGGCGATGATGATTGCGGCGCGCGGGTTGGCGCTCGTCGTCACGAGCGAAGACTCGGTGCCGGTCAGCCGTCAGGCCACAGACTTCGCGTGGCTCGGGCAGGGCAGTCTCGCGACCCTGTACATCCCCGGCATCAATTTCGACTTTCCGCTGTACATCCCGGTGTTGATCTTAATCGCGGCCTTCGTCGTCGGGTGGGTCGGGCTGAATCACACGCGCTTCGGGCGGCACGTCTTCGCGCTCGGCGACAACGAAGAGGCGGCGCGATTGATGGGGCTGAACGTCAATCGCACGACCATCGGCGTCTACACGTTGAGCGGGGCGATGGCGGGTTTGGCGGGCGTGATTCTCGCTTCAAGACAGGGGACGGGGCAGCCGACGGCGGGGGTCGGCGCGGAACTCGACGCGATTGCGGCGGTGGTCGTCGGCGGCACGCTGTTGACCGGCGGGCAGGGTGGCGTCGGTTCGACATTGGTCGGCGTGCTGCTGCTCGGCGTGATTTATAATCTGTTCAACCTCGAAGGCACGATCAGCTCGTGGTGGCAGTGGGTCTTGCGCGGCGTGTTTCTGCTCGCGGTGGTAATCGTGCAGAACCGTCTGAGCGCGCGCAAGTGAATTCGTTGACGTACTCTTCTCAGTATGACGTTCAGGAACAATGGAAACTTTACAAACAACAGTCCCGCGGCCTGAGTACCCGCGCCCACAATTCGTCCGTCGCCAATGGTTGAACCTCAACGGCGAGTGGGAGTTCGCCTTCGACGATGCCGAGCAAGGTATTCAGAACAATTGGCACGACGGCCGCGTGCTGCCTAAGCGGATCACCGTCCCGTACCCGTACCAGTGTGAACTCTCCGGCATTAATGACAAAGGCGTTCACGAAATGGTCTGGTACGCGCGCACTTTCGAGGTGCCGCACGAGTGGCGCGGACAGGACATACTTTTACACTTCGGCGCGGTCGATTATCTCGCAATCGCATGGATCAACGGCGAAGAGGTCGGGAACAACCGGGGCGGGCATGTGCCTTTCCTGTTCGAAATCGCCCCTTACTTGCGCGACGGCGAGAACCGTTTGACCGTGCGCGTCATCGACCGGCAAGACGCGCACAAGCCGCGCGGCAAGCAATCGACCAGCGGGGTGCCACATGATATCGATTATTACTGCACGACTGGTATCTGGCAGACAGTGTGGCTGGAACCTGCCCCTTCAATCCGCATCGAAGAGGTGAGGATCACGCCGCATGCCGAGAGGGGCGCGGTTGAGATGAGCGTCTATCTGCACGCCCCGGCCGCCGCGCGAAGGTTGGAGGCCGAGGCGCTCGATGGTATCCAAGTTGTGGCGCGCGCCGAAGAAATGACCGCCGCTGCTGCCGGCTGGCTGACGCTAAACATCCCCTATCCAAAGCTGTGGTCGACGGAATCGCCGCACCTCTATGACTTGCGTATCAGGCTTTACGAGGACGACAAGCTGATTGATGAGATCGGGTCTTACGCGGGCCTCCGCAGTGTCGAACTGCGCGACGGTCGCGTGGTGCTGAACGGCAAGCCGACCTACCTGGCGATGGTGCTCGATCAAGGGTACTGGCCTGAGAGTTACATGGCCGCGCCTTCGGACGAGGCGCTCCGGGCAGATGTGGAGTGGATCAAACGTTTCGGCTTCAATGGGGCGCGCAAGCACCAGAAGATCGAAGACCCGCGCTGGCTCTACTGGTGCGACCGCCTCGGACTATTGGTGTGGGAGGAGATGCCGAATGCGCGCGCGTGGTCGTCAGACGCCGAGGAGCGTTTGGCGAATGAATGGAGGCGTGCAGTGCGTCGCGACTACAACCACCCGTCGATCATCGCGTGGGTGCCAGTCAACGAAAGCATGGGCTTCCCCGGACTGGAGCGAAACCACCCGGGGCAGTACGCTTTCATCGAGCGGATGGTCTCTGCGACGCGGCGAATCGACCCGAAGCGTCCCATCATCGACAACGATGGGTGGGAACATAGTGATGTGACCGACATCTTAGCGATTCACGACTACACGCCGACCGGCGAAGGGCTGCGCGCGCGCTACCGTGAGACTTTAGAAGGCGGGTCGTTGCCCCCGACGGCGTGGTTGGAAAACAAGCCGCTGTTCGTGCTCGGCTCCTGCTATCGTGGACAACCGGTGATGCTGACCGAAGTCGGCGGGTTCCTGATGGAGCCGTCGGATGTACCCGAAGAGAAGCTCGATATGCTGTACCAGTTCTACGGCTCTGTTCGTTCGCGCGATGAGTTGCTGGCGAAGTACCGCGACTTGATGGAGGGCATTGCCTCGCTCCACTTCCTCGCCGGATTCTGCTACACGCAACTGACCGACATCGAGCAGGAGTCGAACGGATTGCTGACTTACGACCGGAAGCCGAAGTTCGCCCCGGAGCTAATCGCGGAAATTCATCGCGAGCTTCTCAGTCTCGATGCACGACAGCAGGGAGGAGGACAAGATGTCTAATGGTCGTTACGACAAAACGGAAATCGAAGCATTCACGAGAGGGGTTTTAGAGGACGGCTTCTGCGTCCTGCGCGGTCATTTCTCAATTGAGAAGCTGATGGCGTGGCGCGTGGCGTTCGGGCCGCTCTTCGAACAGCACGTCGCGCGCGAAGGTCATTTGCAAAACCGTGGGGCTGGGCGCTACTACGTCACGCTGCCATTCGCTGAGCCGTTTGCTGACCCGCACTTCTACGAGGACGATGACATCCTGGCCGTCGTTGCAGGACTCGTCGGCGAAGACGCGACGCTCGTCCAACTGGCGACCGACACGCCGGTGCTTGGCTCGGACTATCAGGACATACATCGCGACGCCCCGCCGCTGTTTCCCGAAGCGGGAATCGAAACGCCGCCGTTTCAACTCGCCATTAATTTCCCACTCGTCGACGTTGAGATCGAGAATGGCCCATTCGAAGTCGCGCGCGGCACGCACATGATGCCAAAGGCAGAAGGTATGAAGCTGATTGAGTCAGGAGCGATTAAGCTGGAGCCGATCACGATGCGTCTCGGCGACGTGATGATCCGCGATGTGCGGGGGCTCCATCGCGGCACCCCGAACCGCACCCGCATGCCGCGCCCGATGGTCGTCATCGGCTACAGCCGACACTGGCTGCTTCGCCCTGAAGTTTCAATCCGCGTCTCGCGCTCGGCGTTCGGCGATTTGTCGGAACGCGCCCGTCACTTGCTGCGCTTCAATCCGATTGTCGACGCGCTCGAACAGGAATCGGCGACGGAGGTTTATCAATCGTTCGCTTACTGATACTGAAAGACTCTGAAAAGTATCTTGACGCAAGGAGGGTTGGTGTTATCAGCACGCGACATGAGTGATGCGGAACGGAGAAGGTATGAAAGAAAGTAAGAGTTCTATTTCAGAGGCACAGTCCTATCAAGAGATTGGCGAGTATTGGGACACGCATGATCTCAGCGAGCAGTGGGAGCAGACCGAGGCAGTTGAATTTGAGGTAGACATAGAATCAGAGAAGACCTACTACGCTGTCGAAACTGTATTGTCGGCCAAACTGCGCTCGATAGCTGAACGGCAAGGTGTCTCTGCAGAGACCTTGTTGAATCTGTGGGTCCAGGAGGAAGTGGGAGAAGAGACAATACGCAAGTAAGCTTTGTGCCAAGCCACGCACATAACACCCAAGTTAAGCTGCCCGATGAGAGCGTAGCGAGCAGCGAATCAGCTTAACGCGCTTGTTAACTGGCGGGAACCGCCACAAGCACATACTTTGCGAATCGCTCTACGTCGGGCAGCGACTTACCAACCACCTTGACCACTAAATCATCCAGCCTAAACATAAGAGTATAGTTCAGATGTCCTTCAAAGGGCGGTGTCACATACGCTTCGTCACCCAAGTCATGCTTCTGACCTCTCCACTTTCCCCATAGCTCCTCATGCACTAAACGCCCCATCCACAGAACTACGCCTTCGCACGTCCCGGCTTCGTAGATTTCTACCAGGACCTCCTCCGACTCCCTGTTTTTAGCCTTCCTTTCCCATGAACCTAAGATGATTGCCTTCTCGTCAGGAATCATCGCGCCACAGGTACAGAGACCAGGTGTAAAATCCCACCCCGGCTCTTTCTCTCTAACCATACGTTCGACTCTGGAAAGGATAGACCTGTCCGCTCTGAGCGAAGAATTCCGGCACGGCGCGGCCCTCTCTTCTTGCACTTCTGATTTATAAGTCAGTTCGGGATTCTCGTAGCTCAAGGTCGGTGACTCGTAAGGAATAAAGAAGAATAGGTGGTAAGAAGCTACTCCCACGAGAAAAGAAAGAGCAACCGCCATCAATCTCAAGATAATGTTTCGCATACGCAAAGCACACCTCGTAAATTTTGTTGAGCAGGTTAGCAGGAGATTTGTGACCCACCAATAAGCAAGCCAACTAACAAATCGTTGGACGCGAGGCGGAAACAGTTACCTTTATCAAACGTCGCCGCTGAAATTTTACGTTGTGTGTAATCGGTTTTCGCCCGCGCCAATTCAATCGTTATAAATCGTACCGGACGCGAATCACAAAGTGAACGGCCCGTAGAACGCGCTGTTCTCGTGACCGCGCTCCCATGCCTCGCCGAGGACGCCGCCGGAGTAAGTGACTTTTGAAGTGTAGCCAACCTTACGATCTTTGACGGGAACGAGCGGCGCGTACCAAACCAGATGCGGCATCTTGCAGCACTCTTTGTTTGGCATCGCGTCGACGTTCAGCGAAGCAAAGCCCACCGCTTCCACCCGGTAGGAATCTTTCACGTGACGGAAAGTGACCGGCGCACGATGCACCGATGTGACCTGCCCGAACGAAGATGCGTACTTCTTCTCAAGCACACGGACGAAGGCGGCGGCTTGCGCCTCGCTCGCGGAGGTGTCGATGGTCACCTCCATGCGGCGCAGAGCGTCGGTCGACAGCAGCGTGTCGTCGGAGGTGACGACCGCGATGGCGCGCACGCCCGCCAAATCAACACCGTTCCATTTACCTGAGGTCACGTTCCAGGCTACGACGGCGTCGCGCCCGGTGGTCACAACCTCGCCGTTGAAGTGGCATGCGCCGGCGAACACGCTCGCCGTTCTGGCTTCGACGTAATCACCGCTGATCGTCGTAGTCGTCGGCTCAGACGCGAACGCGACGAGTGACGCGCACACGATAAAGAGCGCCGCTGCTAAAATCTGAAATCTTCTCATCGTACTTCTCCTCATTTAAAGCTGTGTGAATAAGTTGAACTCTTAAGCGAATGCCGACTGGTAGCACGAGCGAGTGGGCACGCACTGGTCGGGGTGAACTCTGCCGCCGTCCGGCCCGATCACCTGCTGCGTATCATAACACCAACAGTGGTTGCTGCTGTCCATGTACTGGTCGGCGTCAGTCGCCAGGGCGTCGAACATAAAGAACTTTTTCGACCGCAGTTGATGGCAGAACGGGCTTTCGGGCACGACCGTTTCAGACGCGTCCGCCGCGTTCGCTGTTGGCTCTTCGACCTGAGACGTTTCGTTTGTCATAAATCGATTCGACCTCCTCTTCGATTAAGCGGTTGTCGCGCCGCCCACTTTAGCCAGCGCGCGCCGCACCAGAGTTTGCGTCAGAGGAACCTTGTAAGCGTTCTTTTCAAGTGGCACCGCCCCTTGCAGCGCGAGCCGCGCGGCTTCGGCCAGCGTGCCGGCGTCGAGTCGTTTGCCGACGAGCGACTTTTCTGCATCCGGCGCGCGCCACGGTACGGGTGCCACTCCGCCGAGGACGATGCGCGCCTGGCGGACTGTGCCGCCCGCGTCCATCTCGACGGCCGCCGCGACCGACGACAGCGCGAAGTCGAGCGACGAGCGCTCTTTGAACTTCAGATATGTCGAACGCGCGGCCATCGCCGATGCGGGCACTTGAATCTCGGTAATGATGTCGTCATTGTTCAAAACATTCTCGCGTCGGACGTTGCCCTCCTTCGGGAGCGTGAAGAACTTGTCGAGCGCGATGGTGCGCTTACCGCTCGGCCCTTCGACCACGACGCTCGCGCCGAGCGCGATCAACATCGGCGCGAGATCGGACGGGTGGACGATGTAAGACGGGCCGCCGCCGAGGATGGCGTTGTATTTATTCTCGCCGACGGCGGCGTAACATTCGGTGCCGCCCTTCTTGAGACAGACGACCTGCTCAAGCCGGAAGTACCAGCAGCGCGGTCGCTGGCAGAGGTTGCCGCCGACGGTGCCGAGATTGCGAATCTGCGGTGTCGCGATTGACTGGGCCGCCTCCGCTAGTCCGGGAAAGCCGCGCCGTATTTCGGAATGCTCTTCTAACTGCGTGAGCGTGACGAGCGCGCCGATTCGCAGCCCGCGCCGGGCGTTGCCTTCAATCTTGTCGAGGCCGCGAATGCCTTTCAAATTAACGAGTCGAGCGGGGCGCGTGATGCGCTCCTTCATCGTCGTCAGAATGTCCTGACCGCCGCCCAGCGGTTGGGGCACGCCGTCCTGATCACGAGCCGCCGCGCCCTCCTGCTCAACGCGCAAAAGTTTGACCGCTTCGGCCACACTGGTCGGATTAGTCCACTCGAAAGTGTTCATGATTTTTGACGCTCCTCCTTCATCATTCCCATCAGGATTTTGTCGGGCGTGATTGGCAATTCCCGAACGCGGATGCCGCAGGCGTTAAAGACCGCGTTGGCGACTGCGCCGACCGCCGGAATCAGCGACGGCTCGCCGACGCCGAGCACCGCTTCGCGCAAGTCTTCGTCGTCAATGATGGAAACGAGTTGGGGCATCTCCAGCGTGCCCGGCAGCTTGTAATCATTGAATGAAGGGTTGAGCATGATGCCAAGCTGCGCGTCCATCACGCGCCCTTCGTAAAGCGCCATGCCGAGCGACTGGATCATTCCGCCGTTGATCTGGCTGGCGACCGCGAGACGGTTGAGCGGTAGGCCGATGTCCTGCACATGCACCATCTTAATGGGACGTACGAAGCCGGTTTCAATGTCCACTTCGACTTCGGCGAAGCACACGCCGTGAACGCCGCGCGCCTGCAACGGTTCCTTCCACGCACCGCGCGCCGAGATGCCCGAAGCTGGCAGGGCCGCGCACGCCTGTTTCCACGCCAGCGACTTGCCGCCGCCGCTCAGCTTGCCATCGGCGAATATTACTTCTTCGGGTTTGATGCCGAGCAGCGGAGCAACTTTTCCAGCCACTGCCAGGCGGGCGTTAACGGCGGCGTCTTTTAACGCTGGGGCGAGCGACGGCACAGTGGTCGAGCCGCCCGAAGCATTAGCGTTGCCGAGCTTCGAGTTGCCGATTTTTTCCAGGACATCGGAAATCGACAGCCCTAACTCTTCGGCGATAATCGCGCGTGTGTAGGTGCGTGTGCCGGTGCCCAAATCCTGCGAGCCAACGGCGACCACCACCGCGCCGTCGCGTGCCACGTTAACATCGACCACACACGACGGGCCGCCACCCGCGCCCCACGTGCCGACCGCGCAACCCATGCCACGCTTCAGCGGGCCGGCACTGCCGCCCGGCGTTTTGTTACGGCGCTCCCATCCGATCTCTCGCGCGCCGCGGTCAATCTGACGGTGATAAATGGTATCCGGCAAATTCTTTTTGCGAAACACAATCGGGTCGATGTTGATCTTGGCGGCTAGATCATCAATCAAGCATTCAATCGCGAACGACGCCTGCGGATGGCCGGGCGCACGCATCGCCCGCGAAGAGTCCTGGTTGGTGTAGACCGAGGAGACTTCGCGGTAAGACTGTGTGGGGCGATAGACGTATGGCTGGTTGGCTTGCGAACCGTCGCCGAGTCCGCCGAGCCGATACTGCGTGGCGTCAAGCGCGACGAGCGTTCCGTCGGCCATCGCCCCGCCTTTCAATTTCTGCCACGAGCCGGAGCGATTTCCGGCGAACAGAAACTCGTCGGTGCGAGTCAGCATCATCTTCACCGGCGCTTTGGTCTGCTTCGAGAGTTGGCAGGCGAGCTTGCCTTCGACGCCGATCCCGAACTTGGCGCCGAAGCCACCGCCCATGTGCTCGACAACGGCGGTCACGGCGCTCTCCGGCAGGCCCAGTTCTTTCGCCGTGTCGCCGGGGATGGTGAATGTGCCTTGCGTCGAAGCGTACGCGGTCGCGGTGTTGCCGCCCCGGTAATCAACGACCATGCCGTGCGTTTCGAGGCACGCATGATGAACGGTCGGGGTACTGTATTCTGCCTCGATGATCGCGTCGCAGCCGGCGATTGCCGCCGCCACCTTCTCGCGGTCGCCGCTCTTGCTGGCGGCTTTGATGTTCCCTTCGGGCATCACCTTGGGCGCGTCGGGTTTCATTGCCAAGCGCGCTTCGACGGCGTGCGGCAGGGCTTGGTACTCGACCACTATCGCCCGGATCGCGTCGTCGGCGATTTCAGGCGTGAGGGCCGCGACCGCCGCTACGGGTTCGCCTTCGAATCGCACGATCTTAAGCACGGCGTTACTGGCCGGTTGCGCTGTTCCGCCGACTTTGATCGGATTCTTCTTGTCGGCCTCTTCGGTCGCCTTCTGGCTGCCCTCGACCACCGCCGCGGAAGGGACGACCGTCACCGCTCGCACCCCCGGAATGCGCTCGGCTGCCGTTGTATCCAACTTGGTGATGCGGGCGTGGGCGTGCGGCGAACGAAGGATGCGACCGTAGAGCATGCCCGGCAGACGCACGTCATAAGAGTAGATAGCGGCGCCGGTAACTTTGAGCGGCGCGTCGACGCGCGTGATATTTTTGTTCAGCAACCGGTGCGCGTTGTTGGGTCCCCATTTCGGCGAATCGCCGGTATCTTCGACTTCGATCTCGACCATCGTCTCTTTGCCGTCGACGACTCGCGGGACCATCACCTTCTTCATTTTCTTAGCAGGTTGCTGCATCAACTTCGCACCTCACTTTCCGTACCCAACGCGAGCGGGTTGTTCATCGCGATGGTCTTCGCCGCTGACAGCGCGGCCTCGAAGACGTGCGGATAGGTGCCGCACCGGCAGAAGTTTCCCTTGCACGCTTCTTTCACTTGATCGAGCGACGGGTTCGGGTTTTTCTTGAGATAAGCGGAGATCGTCGTGACGAAGCCGGGCGTGCAGAATCCGCACATCAGCGCGTCCTTCTCGACGAATGCGGTTTGGACTTCGTTCAGTTTGCCGAGTGTGCCGAGGCCCTCGACGGTGGTAATTTTTTTGTTCGTCGCGTCGACCGCGAGCACGAGGCAGGAATAAACCGGCTTGTCATCGAGCAGCACCGTGCAGGCACCGCACGTGCCCTGGTCGCACACCAGTTTCGGCCCAGACACTTGCGGCTCAAGATGGTTGCGCATCGCGTTCAGCAGAGTGGTGCGCGTCTCGACCCGTGCCGTACGCTTCTGGCCGTTGACGTTCAGCACCACATCGGCCGCACCTTGCTCGACACTTGCGCCCCCCGCGGCGGCGGGTTTGGCCTGCTCGCTCGCGTGGAGCAGCAACTGGTCGGCAATCGCCGCACCGGCGCCGACCACGCCGACGCCTTTCAGGAATTTTCTGCGGCCCGGGTCGGGCGGCGCCTCCGGCTTGTTGGAGTTGTCGTCACGTTCGTCTGCCATGTGAATTGTCCTTTGTCCATCGACCCCGCTCGTCTGGTCGGCAGGAGTCATCTCGAGCGAAAAAAGGTGGAAAGGGAAGTCTTACAACCCGCGCGTTTTTGTCACTATAATGAAAGTGGAGGCGCAAGCATAACACCATCCAGCCTGACGGTGCACATGGTTTTTTTGTAAAATTCGCGTGACAACTTCCGCCTGCGCAGTAAGGCAGAAAGCGACACCACGTTCATCAACACGACGGAGCGACGTTTTGGAGAGCCACGAACAACAGCGGCGGCGAACGCATCAGATCATCAAGCTGCTCAGGCGAGAGTACCCCGGCGCGCGGTGTGCGCTGGTTCACGCGAACCCGCTTGAATTGCTGATTGCCACGATTCTTTCGGCGCAGTGTACAGACGAGCGCGTGAACCTGGTAACGGCCGATCTGTTCAGAAAATATCGCGCGGCGGCGGACTATCTCGAAGTGCCGCAGACGGAGCTTGAGGCGGACATTCATTCGACCGGATTCTTTCGCAACAAGGCGCGCGCCATTCAGGGAACGTGCCGCATCATCAGCGAGCAACACGACGGGCGCGTGCCTGATGACCTCGAACAACTGCTGCAACTGCCGGGCGTCGCGCGCAAGACGGCGAACGTGGTGCTCGGCAACGCTTTCGGAATCGCGTCGGGCGTGGTCGTCGATACGCACGTTGCGCGACTCGCCGGACGACTGGCATTGAGCGTACAGAAGCAGCCTGAGAAAATCGAACGTGACTTGATGACGCTCATGCCGAAAACGGACTGGATCGATTTTTCGCACCTGCTGATCGCGCATGGCCGCAAAGTTTGCAACGCACGTACCCCACTGTGTGCCGGGTGCGTGCTCGAACCGCGATGCCCCTCTTCGATATTGAAGACGGGCGTGATGCCGAGTTGAACACGCCGTTACTCGTCGACGATCTCGATTGAGGAATCGTTGATCGAGCGTTGGCATGCTTGCCGTGCGTCGTCGCCATTCGTCGTCCATCAGGTTGCCGGTTAAGTCGCGCCTGCGAAGCCGCGTGCTTCAGCGGCGAGCGCATCATCATTCAACCAGTCGCGCGTCAAGTCGCACCACAGTGCGAGGCCGCGCCACGTTTTGAAGCGGGAATAGTAGCGCGCGATTTTGGCGTCCGAACAGACCCGTCCGCGGTAATGCGTGCGTGCGAACTTGGCGCGCACCCACGAATCGAGCGCCAGTCCGTCATAGCGTCCGAGTAACTTCAATAAATAGGACTTACGCAGTTCAACGAGGAATCAACAACTTACGGTAAGTCGCGGTTCCGGTAAGTCCTTTGTTTTCAACAAAGCCTTTTTCAAGTGCGTAAGTCCTATAAATTCTCCGCCGCATAATCGCCTGCGCCTTTGACCTGCTTGATCTCGCGCTTGAGTTCGGCGGTCGAGAGCTTGCTCGTCAGCCACGCCTCAACATTGAGCGACCCGGAAGCGACGCGCACGGCCAACTCTTTCAGGTACGGCGCGCGGTAACCGGAACGCACCATGTCACGATAAAACTTTTCCGGCGCATCGGCCATCGCTTCCGGCGTCGGGAAGGCGCGTTGCCCGTCATTGGTTGCGCGTCCCAGGTTCGTCACCAGCGCCGTGACCATGATCTTCGTCAACGCCCACGAGCAGCTAGTGGTGCAGAGCGTTTTCACCAAATCTTCGTAGACCGTCGGCGAGCGGAGCAGACGGCCCGCGCCCGCCGCGCTGACCCACGCGAAAGAAGGATCGACGTCCATCATCCGATAAAACTCATTCAGGTCGTCGTCGAGTCGGAACATGTGGCGCACGTCGCGCGACACAACCTCGGCGGCACGCGCGCCGAGTCGTCGCGGTGCTTGAATTCGCAGCGCGTCCTCGGTCCCGTCGATGGCGACGGTCAGGGCCTTGTCGCCGACGCCCAATACGCGCCGCAGCGTCCAACTTTGGTCGTCGAACGCGCACGGTGATAACTCACACCAACCGTGACTGAGCACCGTCCGGCGGTAATTGAATGAGGGCGGAGTGGAAATCAGGATTTCCATCGGCGGCCATCAAAAGCATGATGTGTGAAAGGTGACGCGCCGAACGAAACGGGGCGCGCGACAAGATGTTTCATTTAGAGCGGTCTCAGTATAAAAATTATGCGACTTAAAACCTGATGCGGTAACGCGCGGTGATGCTTCGTCCGGGGCCGTCGATGCCCCACCCCGGATTGCGGTGGCTCTTGTCCGCGATGTTCTCGAAGTATAAATCGAGTTCGTTGCTTTCGTTGAAACGAAAGCCGCCGCGCAGGCTGATTAGCCCGTAGCCTGGTATGGCGGTGAAGAGTGGCGCGGAGTTCGCGGAACCGAGCACGCGAGTCTGCACTTGCGCTAGTGTTTCGCCCGTCGGGATCAGGATGTCATCGGACGTGTCCTGGCGACCGTCGGGACCGTTACCGATGAGTCCGCGCACACGCGCGCCGCGCCGAAAAAAGTTTTGAATGTTAGTGCGCGAGCGCGTCGCGCCGGTGCGCCGATCAGACAGGTCGAGCGTCGAGAGACGGTCTTGCCTGCCGGCCAATGTCGAATAAGCTTCGACGAAGTAGCGAACGTTGGCGGGTTGGTAACGCAGGCGCAGGAATCCGAGCGGCGGCGGGACGCCCGCGCCGCCGAGGTTAGGCGGATCGTTCGTCTCTTTGTCTGCGGCGCGAACATAGCTGAAATTGCCGCCGAAGTTCAGCGACTCGGTCAGGCGCAGATCGAGTGTGTATTCAAGACCACGCAAGCGGGTGGCATTGAAATTCGCCTGCACCAGCACCGGGCTGGTTGAGAGCGGCACGAAGACCGCGCCGTTCGCGCTCTGACGCTCGACGCGCTGACTGCCGAGCACCAGACCCACCGCGCCGGGCGGCAGGATCAGCGTCTGTCGAACAATGGCGTTGTTGTAGTCAATCAGGTAGCCGGTCAGATCGGTGCGGACGCGACCCTTGCGGAGACGGAAGCTGAGGTCGAAGTTATTGGTGGTCTCCGACGAAAGCGGCGAGACGGGTATGCCGGTGGAGACGGCTGCGTCGTCGGCGGTCGAACCGACAATCGCACCTAAGTTCGCGAGGTCCGCCGTCGCGACCTGGAAGCCGACGCCGACCAGACCGAGCGAGCCGAGGCTGGTGATGTTCGGCGCCCGGAAGCCGCGACTGTAATTGAAGGTGATGTTCATCTCGTCAGCAATTGTCCCGACCACGCCGATGCGCCCTGAGAAATCGTCGACGCGCAGGCTGTCGTCGGGGAACAGGGGCCGACCGTCGACGAGTGGGCTGTCGGCGGCGTGTGCACGGTACGAAGCGACGTTGTAGCGCAACGCCCCGCTCAAACGCAGGCGTTCCGGCACGACGTCGTAAGAGTCTTGCACGAACAAGCCAGCGAGGATGTAGCGCGCCCCGTTCGGCACGCGCGGGCGCACGAGTGTGACCGCGCTCGTCGCCGGATCGGTCGAAAAAGACGGCGCGTCCACACTGTCGCGGTAGACATCTCCGCCGATGAGAAGGGTGTTGTCTTTGGTGATCTGCTTGTCGAGGTAGAAGTTGAAGCCGAAGGTGCTGGTCCGTTCACGGTCGTTCGTGATCGAAGCGAGCGGGTTGCCCTGCCCGCCTTGATTGATGCGTTCTTCACGCTGGCTGTTGAAGGAAAAGGTTGCCGAGAGGTTGTCGAAGAAGCCGACACGCTGCTTCGCGTAGCGCGCGTAGAAGAAGTCGAGCATCAGATTGCGCAGGTCGGCGACGAGGTTGCCGTCGCCGCCGAGGAGTTGGTCGTAACGTTTGCCCCCATCCTGCTGGCTGCGTTGGTAGCGAAAGTTGAGTTGCTGATCGTCACGCGGCGCGTAGGTTAAGTGGAGCGTGCCGCCGTACTGCGTAAACGCCGTGTCGTCCAAACGCTCTCCGAAGACGTTCGAGGGGAGTCCGAGAAAGCGCGTGACCGCCGCGTGGCCGTCGACGCCGCCGCCAGGGCGGAGCGTGTTGACGCGGCGGCTGTTGATGTTGGCGAGTAGCCCAAAGCGCTTCGTGCCGTAGGTCAGAAGCGTGTTGCCGCCGAACGAAAGATCGGCGATGGTGAAAAAAGAATTGATTTCGCCGTGCAGTTCCGGCTTGTCGAAGCCAATCTCCGGGGTGCGTGAGATGAGCTGGATCGTGCCGCCGAGCGAGTCAGAGCCGTACTGCGCGCTGTTGGTGCCGCGCACGATTTCGACCGAGCGCAGCGAACTCGGTTCGTTGAGATTGAAGAACGTGTTGATGCCGCCGCGCTGCGTTGACTGTGTGGAGCGCACGCCGTCAACGTATACGCCGACCTCCGTCAGCCCCCGCACCACGACCGCGCCGATGGTCGGGCTGGTGCGTTGGAGCGCGACGCCCACTTCTTCGTCGGCGACCTGAGCGAGCACGGCCGTTGTGCGCGAGATGATCGAGTCTTCTGAGATGACGTTGACTTGTTGGGCGACGCGGTCGGTGCTCTCGGTTTGGCCCGTCTCGGCCGTGACCGTCACTTGTTCGGCAAGCGAGCTGACTTCCAAAACCAGGGACACATTCGCCGCAGCGCCGCCCGCCGTCACCAGCGTGGCCACACTTTGATCGTTAAAGCCAGAGTGCGTGACACTGACTTCGTAAGTGCCCGGCGACACATTGTCAAAACTGAAGCGGCCGGTCGCGTCCGATTCAGTTCGGCGCGAAACTAATTGTTGCGTGTTGACGAGCGACACTTTGGCCTTCTCGACGCGGGCGCCCGACGCATCATAGAGCGTCCCTTCGACCGCGCCGCGCGCGCCCCCTTGAGCGTTCACCGGGACGGCGAAAATCAGCAATATCAAAAACGTCATCAGCGATTTAATCGAAGGTGTCAGTCTCTGTGGAAGTATTGGGTGATTCATTTTGAAAAGTAGTACGGATGGAAGTTTACGGTCCGGCTGGGCGTCGTGAAGAGCCTGGAAAGAGAGTCTCCGGTAGCAGAAGACTCTCCTTATTTGAAATGGAGAAGTGAGAAGGGGTGGGGCGATAGGAGGGTCTTGAACCCTCGACCTCCGGTGCCACAGACCGGCGCTCTAACCAACTGAGCTACTATCGCCACAATCTTAAGTTCTAACCAGCTGAGCGATCACCGTCATCAACATTTTCGTCCGGATACCCGGCAGCGTTTACCGAAGCACGCTGTGAAGAGACGGGGACATCAAACAGGTCGAATCATACCGGACTGGTCGCTCGACTGACAAGCGTTGGAAGATGGCTTGGTGCCCCCGGCTGGACTCGAACCAGCGGCCCTCTGCTTAGAAGGCAGATGCTCTATCCGCTGAGCTACGGGGGCGTGTCTGTTAAGCGACGAGTGATGTTAGCATGCGGTCGACGGTCGCCGTCAACCGGCCTCATTTGTGCCACCGCGAAGACCGCACGGACCGCGAAAATTCCTGGCTCGATTCCTGGCTGGTCAGTGCGATTCGAGACCGAACTGGTGTGTTAAAGTGAGCGCAACTTTAATCGAGGGGGAAGAGATGAGAAAACTCCAGGCAAACTGGGTCGCGCTATTCGCCGCGACCTTGATTGCATTCTATTTATGCTGGCTGATGCTTCAGCCATTTGTCGACGTGCTGATGTGGGCCGCGGTGCTGGCGATTGTCTTTTATCCGATTCATCGCCGCATCGTGCGACGCACCGCCAGCCCCGGCTGGGGCTCATTGCTGTCTTGCTTGTTGGTGATTGTGACGATCCTGCTGCCACTGACGCTGCTCACAATCGCGGTCGTCAACGAAGTAGGTAAGGTCGCACAGAATCTACAACAGAATGTTGAAAGCCTCCTCGACCCTAATTCGCCGGTCACGGGGCGCGCTCTGAATTGGCTCGGCCAGTATGTCGATGTCGAGCGCCTGCGCTCTCAACAGTTCTTCGTTGAGCGGCTGAAAAGCATGAGTGGGGCCATCGCCGGACGAACTATCGGCGTTGTCGGTGGGCTGGTCGGCGTGGTGGTGCAAGTATTTTTCATCATCTTCACGATGTTCTATTTCTTCCGCGACGGCGAACTGCTCAGGAACGCGCTACGCGACGTGCTGCCGTTAGAGCGCGCGCAGGCCAACGAGATTTTCGTGCGCACTCGTGATGTGATCGGCGCGAGCGTCTACGGGGTCTTGGTCATCGCCACGATTCAGGGCACGCTGGGGGCGCTCGCCTTCTGGGTGCTGGGGCTTCCGTCGCCGCTGTTGTGGGGCGTCGTGATGCTGTTTCTCTCGATGATCCCGATGGCCGGTTCGTTCATCGTGTGGGTCCCGGCAGCCATCTACCTAGCGGTCACGGGGGCGTGGCTGAAGGCCGTTCTGCTCACCGTCTGGGGCCTGCTCGTGATCGGGACGGTTGATAACTTTTTGAGGCCGAAGTTGGTTGGTGAGCGGACACATCTGCACGAGTTGCTGATCTTCTTTTCGGTGCTCGGCGGGCTACAGGTTTTCGGGGTTCTTGGTTTGGTGATCGGGCCTGTCGTCGTCGCTATCACGCTTGCGCTGCTCGACGTGTTTCGGCAGGCAGAGCGGCCGTCTGAAGTGACCATGCAGGAGCCGACCGTGATGGAAGAGCAGTCCGCGCTGCGTAACGTCGCAACCGCCAATGAATAGAAAATCAGCGCGGGCGGTGTATTGTGAAGGTCGCTCAACTGACCTTATGAAGCAGAGGCTTGATGAGACCCGGCTAACATAACACATGGAAATTGATGAAACGGTGAACCCCTGGCGCACACTCTCTTCGCGTCAGGTCTATGACAATCCCTGGATCAACGTCCGCGAGGATGCAGTGGTGCGACCTGACGGGAAGGACGGAATCTACGGTGTCGTGCATTACAAAAACCTCGCCATTGGTGTCCTCGCGTTGGACGGTGATTTTGTCTACCTGGTCGGGCAATATCGTTACCCGCTCGGACGGTATTCGTGGGAGATTCCCGAAGGCGGTTGTGCCGAAGGTGAAGACCCGCTCGACGCCGCGCGGCGCGAATTAGAGGAAGAGACGGGACTTCAAGCTCGGCAGTGGGTTCGCGCCGGCGAAGCCCACCTCTCAAACTCGGTGGGCGACGAGTACGCCATCTGGTTTATCGCCACCGACCTGGCGCAGGGCGAGCCGCGCCCCGACGGCACCGAACTCCTGCACGTGCGCCGCCTGCCTTTTACTGAAGCGGTGCGGATGACCCTCGCCGGAGAGATCACCGACGCCTTAAGCGTGCTGGCGATTACGCGCCATCGAATAACAGGAATCCTGAGTTGAGGCCTGCGGTCGGGGCAGTGTCAAATAAAAACAGGGCCGCCGGTTCCGATTTCCGGCAGCCCTGCAATCTAAATAATTAGTATTGAGTTAAGTTGCTGCACTCCCTAGGCGGCAACGTAATGATCATCCTGCGTTTCGGCAAAGACCCGACGACCATTCAAAGCATCGTCGATGATTTCGCGCACAGCCGCGACGTCCGGGTTTACGTCCATCCGGTTGCAAGCTCGCAGATGACGTAAAATGCCCTCAGTAGCTATATCGAGCGTCGGACCGTTCAACTTGGAATAGCGCCGGGCCTGAATGTGATCGATTGCTTTAAGCCGCTCGTCAAGCGGCAACGTCATGTTGAAATTCACTTTGCTCATCTCCTTAAGAATTGCCCTCTCCGTGAAGTACCCTGAAAAATAGGACTGTGACCAAATCAATGCGTCAAAACTTGAGATGTTTGAAACGCAAACTTGGATGCGTGATCGTGACATCATAGGTCACATCCGCCAAAGCACGATCTAATCATGCTCGTCAAACACAGTCGTATATTTTGGGGCCTTATAAAACTCAGTATATTAAAATAATATGAACCAAAATGCTATAAAATTTTTCACGGAGGTACGGGCCTCAATCGACCCTTGCAAATCTTGCCTAATCCTCTGAAAAGCAAAGTTTTGTTTGATTGACCGAGCAGGAAAATGGCCGGGCCTTAAAGCGATCCGGCTTTTTTCTTTGAGCGGAGAGATGGTGGAAAAGGACATCATGACCAGTCAATCATAAAATTAACGCCGCCTGCGGGTCAGAAGCGATATGTCTCGCTCGTGCTGAACGCGGGCGGCGTGTAAAAGACTTTCGAAGGGAGAATGATAAAAGAGCCGGAGCTACTTTTTGGGCACTACCGTGTCTTTCATGCCTTTACTAACGCGGAACTTGAGCGTTGTTTTGGCCGGTATTTGGATCGTATCGCCAGTCTGTGGGTTGCGGCCCTCCCGCGCTTTACGCTCCGAGAGAACTAATTTACCGAAGCCCGGTAGGGAGAATTCACCGTTAGTTTTCACTTCACCGCCCGCCAGTGTGGCTAATTCATCAAAAATTTCCTTCACCTGCGAACGTTTCATATCAAATTTCTCGACGAAGTGGTTAAACACTTCGGACTGAGTCATGCGTTTCTTGGCTGCTTTGGTCGCCATATCGAGATGTTGCTACCTCCTGTGATTCAGTGGAATTGAAAAATACGAACAAAACGACATATATCACACAGAATGGCGTCTCGTCTCTTAAAAAAAGCCAAATCTTCCAGTATCAGGCTAAAAAAAGCTGTCTTGCTTAACTTCAGTGCTGATAAGGCGCAAAAGCCCGATTGCTGGTATGTAAAGACGGAAAAAGAGATGAGTCACGACCTAAGTGCGAAAGTCACGGGTAACACGGCGCGGGCCTAACTGTTCCGACATCCGGATGTCAGGACAAAAGAGAATCTTCGCGGAAGGCAAGTGTAATCGGGGTGGCAGGATTCGAACCTGCGACCTCTCGGTCCCAAACCGAGCGCACTACCAGGCTGTGCTACACCCCGTCGACATCAAGCGAAGTTTTCTGATCGCCGAATGCTATAAACAACCCGGGCATTCTATGGCGGGTTTGAGGACTGGTCAAGGCATTTGCGGAAGGCGTGTGCGAATGAACTGATAGGCTGCGTTGAACGCGCGAGCGCGGTGGCTGATCTGTTGTTTGATTGCTTCCGGCAATTCGCCGAATGTCTGTTCGTACCCATCGGGAACAAATACAGCATCGTACCCAAAGCCATTGGTCCCGCGCGGCGCATCAGAAATCTGACCTTCGCAACAGCCGTCGAACATCCATGTCTCGCTTGTCGCGGGATCGGAGATAGCGACGCAGCAGAAGAAGCGTGCGCTTCGTGTCGTGGCGCTGACACGTTCGAGTTCGGATAAAAGGCGCGCGATCCTTTGCCCGTCCGTCGCCGCTACCCCGGCATACCGCGCCGAGAAAACGCCGGGCGCGCCGCCGAGCGCGTCAACCATCAGTCCCGAGTCGTCAGCGAGTGTCCAGCACTGAGTGGCCGTCGCATAAAAACGAGCCTTAAGAGAGGCGTTCTCCGCGAAGGTCTGACCGGTTTCTTCGACTGAACCCACCCGCGAAAACTCGGCTAAAGTTCGTAAGCGCACCGGCGAATCCTTGAGCAGTGATACAAGCTCTCGAAGCTTTCCCGCATTGTGCGTGGCGATTAGCAAGTCTACTAACTGTGGCATACCAGAAACGATACGCGGCCAGGTCTCCGCATTCCAACGTTCGACTTGGGGGAAATAATTTTGTGATGAACCTTTTGCCAGTGACAGCGATTCGTGTTTACAATCAAATCGCGCGAGGCGTGTTTGTCATGCTTCTCGCGTCCCTGCCGAGAAAGGTACGCCGAGTTGAACATCAACACAAATTTCAGCGAACAAGTAACACTGAACGAATCACCCAACGACCGTCAAGCTTTGAGCACGGCAACGGTCGAGGTGGGACAAGATGAGCAGATCGAGACGACTGTATGCGAGTTGGGGTTATGGTTGCGCGGAGTCGAAAGTTTCTTCGACGCAAGCAATTTGTTGTTCTCACCAAACGACCGAGCGCGAATAGTTACCCGCGACTTTACTGATGAAATGCTTGTTGCGCATTCGGCTCTCCAGCGTTGCCTGCAACTCATTTCGGCTTTGAGTCGTGCAGGGACGCCGGGCCTTCGTCAGAGCCAGGACCACGCCTTGATAAACGGAGGTGAGTCGGCGCGCCTGACTGATGCGCTGGCGAGCGAAGCCGCGCACGTTCAGCCGGCGTCCTTAGCCGATCCACTGACGGATGCGGGTGTCGTGTGCCGGACGTTAGTCCGAACGCAGGCCGTTAGTTTTGAGGCTTGGTCGAGCGTCGGCCGACTGCTGGTACGCGAGTTGAAGCGTTCGGAACATGCAAAACAGATTGTGCGGGCGGCGCGGCGCATCTCTTCATCGAATGTGCGACCGGAACTGTTGACACTGACCGAGCGCGTTCAGCCCGAATCTCTCGGCGCGGACTTGCGCGAAGTGTTCGTCAAACTAAATGACCTGCTCGATCAACTGCGATTCATCGAAGCATCTTTGAAACTCGACCGGCCACTTAAACAGATGTTGATCGTGTTTACCTTAATACATCAAGAGACGCGGTCTTTGCTGATGATGATTGAGGCGCGTGCGCTCCGCTCAGAGGATATTGAACCGAGCATTTTCGAAATACTGGACAGTACCGCGTACGCCATCCGGATGGAACTGCGCAAGGCGCTTGAGTACGAACTGGCGGACCTCAGTGGCTCGCGCCAAATGCCCTTGATCTATGCCAAAGTCGAGAACGCCCACGGCATACTGCGCGATTGTTTCCAGCAGTCCGTTGTTGCCCTGGCGCAGGTTTTTGACGACACCCTTGACGGAAAGCTGCTGTTCCAAAACTTTCAAACGAAGCTTGATCAATCACTCGCCCTGCGCCGCGATTTATGGACTCAGTTAAAATGCGTCGAGCGCGCCGAAAGCAGGTGCGACCCCCAAGCGGTGGCGGCGCTTAAAGAGTCTCTCTCTGCTTTCCGTGAAGGAGGATTGCGCCACCTGATGTATAAAGATTGGGAGTCTTACGAGCTTTTCTTTGAAGAGATCGCTGTGGTGCGCAAGCCAGCCGAATTGTTACCCGTGCTGCACCGGTTTGCGGCGTACCTCGAAACGCTGCTCGGCCAGGTCAACATGCGCGCCGTACTCTCTGAGCATGCTTTCGACTACCCGAAGATAATAGTTTAGCGCGACGTGTCTCGGTCGTCGGTGCGTTGCGGTGCAAAGCGCCCGACCGCGTCGCCGAGTTGTCCGAAGGCTGAAAAGGTCTGCCGCATAAAGCCGTCCTCTTCTAACTCCGTCAACGTTACCGCGAAACTCTCCCGCTCAAGTCTCTCCCGAAACTCGTTGTGATTCGTGGCTGCGCCATCCCGCCGCGACGCGGCGGCGAGGTATGAAATGAAAGAGTAAATTGACTCATCTTCGATGGTAAACGTCAGGATGCCGGCGGGCGACCCGGCGGGTATCAACCTTACGGCCCGCTTAAAACCCTCGACAGTGTCGAGCGTCTGGTTATTGGCCGACGCTTCGAGACAGTGGCGCACGCTTTCTTCACTGCCCATGATGAGGTGTTCCGCGACGTAGCCAGCGGCGCCGCGCTCCGGTGTGTTGGAAACAAACATCTCCGCTTCACCCACACGAGTCCGGCGCAGAGAGTTGCCGAGCCTCTTACGCACTTGCTCGCGCAGTGCTTGCTGGTCCTTCACGGCGACAATCAAAACCGTACCGCCCCGTTCCTGGCCGAGCCGAGCCGTCGTGACGGGCGCCTTCGCCGCGCGAAGAAAACTGCGTGGGGATTCGATGCCGTAGGGTTTCAAAGCCTCGTCGAGCAGGACGCTCACGAAAGGGGCGCTGAGTGCGTCAAGCTGTGAGGCGATGGCCGCATTAAAGCCGCGCCATGCGGCCTCAGGTTCTTGATAGCGGTATTGCGTTACTTGCTGTGAGTCGGCAGGCAAAAGTTTTGCGGCGGGCATCGGCGCGGCGGCGTCCGACGTAACAAGCGCTTCGCGCAGGCGTGGCGCGAGGCCGTTGCGCAACGTAATGATATACCGATCCTCCATCCGCCCATTGGTCACACGCGCGCTCCAGCCGGCGGCGCCTAAAATTTTGTTTGAGAGTTGCGGCAACAGGCTCGCCGCGCCGCTTTGAATCTGCTGGCTGGAAGAGAGCTGGCCGACGTATGGCAGCACCGCGACCTCAAGGAGTTTGGCGGCATTCCCTTCGGAGACGAAACCGAAAGCCAGAGCGTCTCCGGCAGAAAGGCGCGCGCGCGCGTCAGCGAGTTGAGGATTGCCGATCAGCGTCGGCCGCTCGCCATGTCGAGCGGCGAGGCATGATTCCACAACCGCTTCATCATTCCCGATGACGGCGACGCTCTCTGAGACGGCGGCGACAATCTTCCGCCGCGGTTCGCCCGGAGCACTCCACGTCACGAAGCTTATGCCATCCACGTCTTTACGCTCGATTCGTGGTGCACGGTAGGCGCGACGCGCGAAGTCGCCGACAAGTCTTTCGACTGCCGCGCGGACGCGCGCCTCGCCGGTGTGAGTCTCAGCGACGAGGGCGGCGCGTGGCACAATTCTGAGGGTCGTGGCGTCGCCTTCATTGGCTTCAAACCCAATCACGGTCACGGCGACCTGAGAACGCGATAGGACGACAGCCTCCGCCGGCCCGATTCCGGTCCACCAGACAAGCTTGCTCAGCCACCCCGCCCGCTCCAGGTTGTTTTCATCGGCGGCCAAAGGCGCGAGGGAGCGCCAAGCATCCGTCGAACGAAAGCCTTCGACGATGTCAGGTAAACTGTTCGCTTCGATGAACACGATTGAATCGGCTGGAACATAACCCGACATGTCGACCTTCTGCGGGCGATTCCACCACAGCCATCCGCCACTAATGACAATGAGCGTCGTCGTGACCAGCAGCAACTTCTTTAGGATGCCCATACACACGCATCCTATAGTCCGTGGTGCTGCACAGGCAAGGAAGCCACGCTTAGATGTTTGGGCGCGTGAGTGATCCTGTCACCCACAGCGCAAGGTCGGCCCGAAGAGTTTCTCGCAACCCCTCAATTAATCCGTAAAGAACGCCGTTGAGACTCCGGAAACTGTTTCATAATGCATTGCTCAACAGGCGTAAATGCAGAAATACCGTCGTTTAAACAATCAAAAATATTATTTGACACGAATTGCGATGGGCTGTTATAGTTGCCGCGTCGATCAGTACTAACCGGTTGTTAGTATTTACGAGCAGGGATGCATACAAGAGGGCCACGACCGAGATTTTCGAGCAGCCGGCAGAACCTGATGAATCGAAGTCTCGTCATCGCATCTATTGAAACTCAACGATAAAGGCACACCTCGTGCGAGCGGGGGTCGCAAAGCCTAAGGGGGTCGCACCGAACGAAGCTCGGTTTCGACTCAGCCAGGTTGCCGAAGGAGAGACGGTTGCCGCGTGACCACGAGTGCTAATTCGTACGCAGCGCGCTCCTTCCACCTACTTCTTCCAATCATCCATCAACCTAATTTCAAGCGGCGCGTTAGATTGAAAGTCTTGCCACACGACCCTCTGCTGTGAGCCAGGGGCGTGTCAGCAATCCCCCGATGAGTAAGCACGCACCGACCTCCCCCAAGCCATATGAAAACCCTAGAACCGAACGAATTAAAGCCTACCCACGTGCGCCCGACGCGTTTCCGAGTCCGCCGCGTCCGTGACCGCTTGCGTCGAGTAAAATCGCCGGAGAATCGGACCACTCGCGAGGAACAATTAACCTATGTTTGGAAAAAGTAGAAAAAAGAATTTGGTCGGTCTGGACATCGGATCATGCTCGGTGAAAGCCGTCGAGCTGCAAGGCGAATTGGGCAACCTCTCCCTCGCCCACCTCGGTCTGGAGTTGCTTCAGCCGGACACGGTGGTTGACGGACAGATCATGGAATTCAACGACGTGTCACACGTCATCGCGTCGATTTTCAGCACAAATCAGATCAAAACCGAGCGCGTCGCGGCCGGCGTGAGCGGCGGTTCGGTGATCGTCAAAAACATCACCGTGCCGCAGATGAGCCGGAAAGAGTTGGAAGATTCAATCGACTGGCATGCCGAAGAGCACATCCCCTTTGATATTTCCGATGTCAGTTTGGATTACCAGGTTATCGGCTCGGACGGGGACTCGCTGCACGTTTTGATGGCCGCCTGCAAGCGCGACTTCGTCGCCAATCTAAAGCAGGCGGTGCAACTCGCTGGGAAGCAGCCTGTAATCATCGATGTCGACGCCTTCGCGCTGCAAAACTGCTACGAGATGAATTACCAACCAACTGACGATCAACTGGTCGCGCTGCTCAACATCGGTGCCTCCAAAATGAATATCAATATCCTGCAGGGCACGAAGAGCATCTTCACGCGCGACGTCTCTTCCGGGGGGAACAAGTACACTGCGTTGCTGCAGAAGGAACTCGGCTTGACGTACGAGCAGGCGGAGGCGGTGAAGCGGGGCGCGCCGGCGCCGGCTGAAGTGGGAGAGCATGACTTCGAGTCATCCTTCGAGACTGTCTCTGACATGCTGGCGCTGGAGATTCAAAAGACTTTGGATTTTTACCGCGCGACCGCGGCAGAGGGCAACACTTCGGTGCAAAAAATCCTGATCTCGGGTGGCGGCTCGAAACTCAAAGTGCTGCCCCAACGCCTGGCAAATCGACTCGAGATTCCGGTCGAGGCCTTCGACCCGTTCCGCCGCATTAAAATCGACCCCAAACGTTTCGACGCCGCCTTCGTGCAGGACATGATGCCGTTGATGGCCGTCGCGGTGGGCCTTGCGCTGAGAGGAGTTGAGGCTTAAATGATTAAGATTAATTTGCTGGACTCAGTCACCGACAGAACTTCCCACGGGGTGGTCGAGGCAAGGGTCACTAACCCGCAGAATCGCATGTTGATGCTGGCCGTCGCGGTCGGCGCACTGTTAGCGGTCGGGATCGCCTTCGACTGGTTCAGCGCGAACTCCGCGCATGCCGCGGCGTTGGCCGAGCTGCAGCGGCAGGAGCAGATCAAGGCGCAGATGGAGGCCGTCAATAAAGAGCAGGCCGAACTCGAAAAGAAGATCAAAGACATCCAGGCGCGCATCGACGCGATCAAGAAACTGCGCGCCTCGCAGCAAGGTCCGGTCGCCGTGCTGTCGGCGGTTAATGAGCGGTTGCCGGCCATCGCCAATTTCCGCCTCGATACCATCGAGCAGAAGAGCGGCGAACTTATCATCGACGGTAACTCGCCGAACGAGGCCGCCGTGACGCAGTTCGGTCGCAGCCTTGAATTTTCTTCGGGGCTTTTTTCGAACGTCAATATTGAGCTTGTGCGCAAACCGATGGATGTTAACCCGGCGGATTATCCCGTCGGGGCTGATGCCACCGCGCCGAAGCCGGAGACAGTGACGTTTAAGATCAGGTGCAAGTACACCGAGCCGGGCGCGAACCTGCCCGCCAGCGCCCCGGTAGCGGCGGCGACTGTTGGTCCGGCGACCGGCGCCCAGCCGCGTGCGGGTGCAAGCGCCGCGACCACGCCCGCAAGCCAGGTCGCCCGAAACTAATCACTAAGGGCGGGTGACGACCGACGCCTCAAGGAATCTTTACGACATGCTGAAACTCAACACGTTGCAGGAAAAGCCGTGGCACATCCAACTGGCTGTCTTCGGCGCCGTCGCGCTGGTGCTCTACGCCGGCTTCTGGTATCTGGTGACGAAGGACACACGCGCGCAGACGCGCGAGACCGATGAGAAAGTCGCCGAACTGGTACAGGCCAACGCCCGCGCTCAGATCGCTTCGCAGCGCCTTAGCGAATTTAGGGTCGCGCACGCCCGCGCCCAGCTGGACTACGAAGAGGTCAAGGTGTTGCTGCCGGAGCAACGCGAGTTGACGATTGTTCTGCAGGGGCTGCAGGACCGTGCGCGCGGTCAACTCTCTTTGCGGCGCTTCTCACCCAAGGAGGACATCCAGCAGGACTACTACTCCGGGAAGCCAATCGAGGTCGAGGTCAGCGGCTCTTATAATAATCTCGGCGTGTTCTTCGCTCAGATGGCGGCCTACCAGCGGATCGTCTCGATCTCCGACTTCAAGATCAGACAGTCTCCTGACCAACGCACGGGAAAATCCATCGACAGTCAGTTCATCCTGACGGCTTACTACGCTTCACCGGAAAAATTGGTGAGTGCTGCCAAACCGGCGACGACAACTCCGGCCACCGCCGCGACTCCGGCGGGCGCCAAGCCGTAACCCCGGCGGGCGGTGGTGCCGCCCCGTGTGGCGTCTGGTGCGACCTGTTTTTGAAAGTCTCTTGATAACAACCTCCGGCCCGAAATCCACTGGCCACTGATCAATCCGTCGATGGCACCAGGGGTGCACGACGAGGCGCGGGAAAGGACAACGATGAGATACGAAAAGTTTGCGCGTTCCATGATGCTTGGTTGCGTTGCTCTGTGTGCCGTCGGCTTCGGCGGTGCCGGCACGGCGGCGCGGGCGCAAGAGGCGAGCACTTCCTACCAAGGCACTCAGCGTGACCCGTTCATGAAGTACCGGCCTCCGGTCAAACGCAAGGCCGTCAAGAAATCCCTGGTGCCGGTGCAACTTCCGGCCCCGAGCATCCAGGAGCGCATCGCACAGTTCAAAGCTCAAAAGGCGGCGGCGATGAGCGCGCAGCGGGTCGCACCGAAGCCAACGACCGCATTGCTGTTGGAAGAACTGCAAGTGATCGGTATCTTTCGCACCCCGCGCGGCCCCGCAGCGATGGTCGAAGCGACGCCGATCAAACTCTCCTACGTAGTCTATCCGGGCGAATCTTTCTTCAACGGACTGCTCGTCGCGATTGAAGAGAACCGCTTAGTGTTTCGCCGCGAGACGAAGTGGAGCAACGGACGCCTCGAAATCTCAGTTGAGAATAAGCCTCTGCGCCTGCCCGGCGCGGTCGAAAACTCTCTGACATCAAACAACTCCGCCGCGGCGAAGGCCGCTTCGTCCCAGACGATCAAGGGTCGGGAAGATACTGTGCCCGTCACAGACAAACAGTGATTCTGCTTTTCACGGCGGGACGGGTGAGCCGGAAGTCCGGACCTTAACCGCCGCCCCCTCACGACACGCCTGTTCAGTCGCGCCGAGTCACAAACTCGCTCGGCACGAGTCATCGCAAACATTAAGAGTCGTTTCGTTAATCAGGCCGGGCTGACCCGTGTTGTGCGGCGCGCGCACTCAATGAGCACTCGATTCCGAGCGGCTCTGACGAGCGTGGGCGCGTGGCGGGTGAGGCCGGCGAATCTGCAAAGGAAAAATATGACCTACCACCAACATTCACTCTCAGCGGTTACCAGCAGAGGCTCGCTCGTTCTCTTGCTCGTGTGTTCGCTGATTACGTTTGCTGACGCGGCCCGCGCGAACACGCCGTCCGCGATTGGAACCCAGACCCCGACGCAGCGCGTTCAACCGTCGCCGTCTCCGCGCAATCAGCAGACGCCCGCCACCCGCCCGACGCCTCCCAACCCAGGCGTCACCACCACCACTTCCACCGCTACGCCGCCCGCCGCCACGCAGTCGAGCCAGGGTCAGCAGTACGGCCAGCCCGGATTCATCGGCGAGCCGACCAACCTGAACGTCGTTAATGCCGACATCCGCGACATCCTCAATTACATCACCGAACAGTACGGCGTGAACTTCATCATCGATTCGTCGGTCAAGGCCGTCCCGGTAACGGTCAACGTCACGGAAGTTCCATGGAACATCGCGCTCGACTCGATCCTGAGGGCTAACCGCCTGGGAGTCGAAGTCACGGGAAGCATTCTGCGCGTCGCGACGATAGATGTGATTGTGAGCGAAGCGGCGTCGCAGCAAATCATCAGGAACTCGCAGTTGGACGCCTCGCCGCTAGTCACGGAGTTCATCCGCCTCAACTATGCGCGCGCCTCCGGCACACTCGAACAGACCGCCGGATCAAACGGCGGCTTCTCTGGCGGCGTCGTCAACTCGCCCGTGCTGATCGCCGGTCGGCTGACCGAAGTGGCATCCGTGAGCCGCGCCACAAGCGGCCGCGGTGCTGACGAAGGTATCCTGCCGATCATCCAGCGCCGCCTGTCGCGACGCGGCGGCATCGAGGTCGACGGTCGCAGCAACACCCTGATTATCACCGACGTGCGCGAGAACATCGTGGCGATCAAGCAACTCGTGTCGCTGCTCGATCAGCCGGAGCCGCAGGTCGAGATCGAGACGCGCATCGTCATCGCCAACCGCAACTTCAGCCGCGACCTCGGCGTGCAGCTTTCCGCCGCGGTATTCGGCACCACCGCCGCCGGCTCGTTCGCCACATTGCCGAACTCAAGTTCCAACACCACCGGGTTACAGCCTGGCGGCGTGCCGGTCGGCTTGTCCGGTATTTCGCAGCCGACATCATCGCTCGGCGCGAACCTTCCGAGCACCGTGATCGGATTGACCACCGGCATCTTCGGCACCGCCCAGATCAGCGCGGCAATCACCGCCGCCGAAAGTAAAGGCCAGGCCAAGATCGTCGCCACCCCCCGTGTCACCGCGCTCAACAACCGTACGGCGCAGATCGAAGCCGGCCAGCAGATTCCGGTGGTCACGCCGCAGGTCGGGGGAGCAGGCGGCGCCGTCATCTTCACGACGACTTACGTCTCCGTCCCACTGCGCCTCTCGGTCACGCCGCAGATTACCGACGCCGGCACCGTCATCCTGCGCGTCACCGCTGAGAACAACAGCATCAACACCGCGATTGCCGTGGCCGGCACGCCCGGCATCGACACTCAGCGGATGCAGACCGAAGTGCTTGTGCCGGATGGCGGAACGACCGTGGTCGGCGGTGTGCTGGCCGACAACGAAACTGAACTGCGCAACCGCACGCCTGGATTGGGCAGCCTGCCGGTGATTGGCAACTTGTTCAAGCGCCGTGCGACCTCGCGTCAGACCAACGAGATTCTGTTCTTCATCACGCCGCGCATCTACCGCCCGGACTACAACGGCAACCAGACAACCGGCGCGGTCAGCACCAGCAATCGTACGTACTCAATCGCGCAGCCGGTACCACTCGGCAACCCGCAGAGCAATTCGGGTCCGCAATCACAATCGCAGCAGAACAATCAGCAGTCCCCCGACCGTTCGGCACCGTCATTACCGAATGGCTCTGACGCGCGCCCCTAATGAACGGCCATGATCCAGGAAAATCGTGATAGGAGAGACCATGAATGATTTTAAGAAAGTGCTTGGAAATATTCTTGAAAGCACTGAGGGCGCTATCGGCGTGATGCTGATGGGGACGGACGGCATCTCCGTCGAGAAGGTGACACTGCCGGGGACCGGCGAGGACAACCTTGACATCGCTGCCACTGAAATGACCTCACTCGTCCGTAACGCCCAGCGCACGGGTCACAATGTCGGGTTCGGCTCCTTACGCGAACTCGTCGTGTGCTTGCAAAACGCCACTTTCGTGATACGGCAAATGAGCAACGAATACTTTATCGTCCTCGCGCTTGACTCGGAGGGCAACATCGGTCGCGGTCGCTTCGAGTTACGCAAGGCGGAACTTGATCTATCGCGGGAGTTCGCGCTGTGACTTTCTGACGATGCGCTCTCCGATTGAGAAAAGAGAAGGGCGGTTCTCACAACTGTCACTCAAAGTGACAATCGAGCAGCGGCGACGCCGGCGAGTTTCAACCTCGCCAAGCGTGCCGCTGTTGTCGCGTAAAGAGTTAGCCGGAGTTGACGAACTCTTTGGTGATGCGGAACAGGCATTGCACAACTCAACGCTTGCGGAAGCCGGTTCCGACCCGGTGATCACCCCAGCGGATGTCTTGGTCCGCCGAGAGAAGACGAACAATGAGAAAACCTGAAATCAGAAATCGAACGGCACAGGCGGGTTTTACGCTTGTTGAATTGCTCATCGTCATAGCCGTGATCGGCATCCTCAGTGTGATCGCGGTGCCGCAATTGATGTCGGCGCGCCGGGCATTCCGCGCCGCCGGCATGTCGCGCGAAATCGCATCGCAGTTGCGTTACGCACGACAGTTGGCGATGTCGGAACGCAGGGCCATCACATTCCGGTATGACGACACGCTGAAACAAATCTCGATCATCCGGCACACGCTGGTGTACGCGGGGCCTGACGGAATCTTAGGCGGGGCGGGAGCGACGGATGACACACGGGTGGGAGTTTCCGTGTTGACTGATCCTAATTACCCGTTGACGACCGGCTTCGTGCAAGTCAAAACAATCGACCTTGCTTCAAGCGCCACCCCGGCGACGGACATCGTCTACGGTAAACCCACGGATGCTTCGACGGCGGCCCTCAGCGACGGCACCAACCTGCCCGCCGCGATCCCGACCATGGTCAACATTACGTTCCAACCGACCGGCGCGGTCATCAACGGCGCCGGCGCGACCGTCGACAACGCGCTCTTTTTCTACAACACGAAAAGCCCGAAGAACACCGCGACGGCAATCTCCGTGCTCGGCTCCGCCGGGCGGGTCGCCATTTGGAGATACAACGGCAGTGTCGATCCGGGCATATACGTCGAATAGCGAGTCACACATGAAAAACTCAAACACTTCTCATCAATCCGGTTTCACGCTGATCGAAGCGGTGGTATCGATACTGATTCTGACAATCGGTTTGCTCGCGATGGCGAGTGCGATTTCCTACGCCGTGATGGCGCGGAGCCGATCTCGCAACTCGACGGAAGCGAAACTGCTCATCGTCTCGACGCTCGAGCATCTCGAAAGCCTGCGCAACACGAAGCACCTCACCTTCGGGCAGATTGCGAACGTCGGCGGCGTCAATCCCGACGGCAAGGTGGTGGACTTCTTGGGCTTTTCGGCTGCGTTCTTAACGGTTTCGAACGACCCGGGGCCTGATGGGATTTACGGCACTACCGACGATCTCGCGACCGCGCTCAGGCCCAGAATCGAACGGAAGATTTTGATCGAGCCGCTGCCCGCCAACGCGGCCATCGCGAACGTGAGTTTAAAGAAGATCACGGTCACAATCCGCTACCCGGCCCCGAACGGCGGCACGCAGGAACTGGCCGGCATCGGATACCTGAACAACGACTCGCGCAGCAACTTTATTAAATAGCTGAGATTTGCGCCCACTTCACGCCCGGAGTAACACACATGCAATCGCCGAAAGAAACAAAGAACCAGCGCGGATTTTCACTGCTTGAGTTGTTGGTCACGATGGGAGTGATGCTCGTCATCATGGCGGCGGTCTTTTCGCTGATGGGCAGCGCGCTGAAGACCAGTACCGTCGCCTACGAGCTGACGAACGCGCAGCAGAGTGTGCGCACCGCGCATGAGTTTTTCAACCGCGACCTGACGGTGGCGGGCGACGGCCTGCTCGGCATCAGCGACAACGGGATTCAGGTCCGCCTGCCATTCGCGCAGCGGTTGATGCAGAACCCGTATCAACCAACAATTGCGGAGGGAGGGTTCGATAGCACCAGCTTCGCGGTGCTATCGATTGTCAACTCCGATAACGAAGTGGCCGCCGGGGTGGTTGAACCGGCGAATAGCGGCGCCACCGTGCCGGCTCGCACTGTACGCAGCGCACCTAATGCTACCGACCGAATGACGATGGTGACCATTGACCCGGACGGCGCCTTCACCCCGATCTCGCCGATCCCGCCGGCCAGCGTATCTGCCGATGGCACCACCGTGACCGTCACCATTGCGCAATCGGGCCAATGCACAGCGGGTGACATTCTCTTCATCTCGAACGGCGACCTCGCCACGTTTGGGACTGTCACCGGCGGATGTGGCGCGACCGGCACGATTGTCTTCGCAAACGACGCATACGAACTGAACACGCTGAGCACCGGCACCACCCCGGGAAGGGCGCTCGCTAAACTCGCCGCGCTCGGATCGCCGCTCATCATCAGCCGGATGCTGATCCACCACTATTTCGTTGATACGGATGGCCTGCTCCGGCGGCGTACATACGGCGTCGGCGGCGGCGTCGGGTTCACCGACAGTGTCATCGCCGAGCGCGTCACGAGATTCCAGGTTCGCTACCGCTTGTTCGGGTTTGACTCGGCCTTCAACCTGCTTTACGCGGGTCTCCAAAACGACCTCTCGTATGTGGCTGTGGCGCCGGCGATTCCGAATCTGCCAAGTGCTGTCCGCGAAGTGGAAACGGCGGTGACAATCGAAACCGCGCACGCCGTCGTCAACAATCAGCGCAGTAGTGTCAACGCGACTGCGACGACGAGCGTCCGCAATCTCGAATTCCGTAACAACGCTCAATAGAGCGTCAACGACCCCCAATCGGTCTCAGGGTTTTAATAATCAATTTATTGAAGGAGAAGTTTGTTATGTTTTCCGAAAAGTTCAATCAAACTGCCGAGCGATCCTCATTGTCGGCGGAGCGCACCGGAGAGCGCGGCGCGGCGCTGGTGACGGCACTGGTGATTATGGCGTTGATGATGACTATCTCAGCCTCGGTGCTGACGGTGGTCACGACCGAAGCCAACATCACCGGGAGTGATTTAAAGCGCACGCAGGCGTTCTACGCCACGCAAGCGAGCATTGAGCAGATGACAAACGGCTTCAGTTCGCTGTTCTCGTTGACGGCGCGCCCGACGACCGCGGCCCTTCAAGAGATTGCCGACACTTTCCCAGCCGAGTTGATCAGCGAAGGCTTCACCTTTCAGCAGACATTAGTCAAAGATGAAGCGCGGCTCACAAAGATGCGGTCTGACATGGGACTGGCTATCGATGCGACCCCGACGACGAATATCACGACCGGACCGTTCGCCGGACTCTTCGGCAGCATCACCCCTTACAAGCTGGCGTCGACCGCGACCAACTCACAGGGCTATGCGGAAGTTACGCTCGAGCGCGAAATTAACAACTTCCTGATCCCGCTCTTTCAATTCGGTATGTTCACCGACGGCGACATGGAGATTCACCCCGGCCCGGCGTTCTACTTCAATGGCCGCGTTCATGCCAACGGGAATTTCTACATCAGCGGACCGGAAACTGGGACCAACTTTGTTAACTTTCTGGGCAAGGTGACGATTGGCCGCGAGGCCGTGTATAACGTGATGCGGAACGGACAACCCAGAACAGGAAATGTCAAAGTGTGGGTCGGAGCGACCGGCGTCACTCTTAATCAGGGCAGCTTCACCGACGGGCCGCATAAGTCGGGCTCGACGGCGACTTCGCCGAATTACTTCCCGGATTCGCCGACCGGCACGAAGACGACGGCCATCAATTGGGAAACGCAGACGGTGCAAGCTCCGAGCGGGGCCACGCCGACCAATAAGTTCAACCGGCAACTGCTGACCCGCACGACCGGCGCGGTGCCGCTGCTGCTGCCGTTCCAACTCGATGGCGCCCCGACGCGAGAGATCATCAAGCGCGCGATAACAACTGACACGCAATCGCTCAGCGAGTCGCGCTACCATAACAAGGCGCAGATTCGCATCCTGATTGATGATGCGCCATCGCTCGCCACCGGCTGGCCGTCACTCACCGCCGGTGTCAATCTGGCTGCCTTCGTCCCCACCCGGCTCGGCGCGAACGTCTTGCGCCGTCACGACGACAGCGGCAACGTGGTTGGGGTCACAGTCAAACAAGGGACTGGCTCAGTGAACGCGAACGCGGTGCGCGGGGGGTTATTAGGAGATGCTACAGCTCCGGCGATTCCGACGGGAGCGCCGCTGACGGGAAGAATTCTTATCCAACTCGTGCAAGAGAATGGGACGGCGGTCGATGTCACGCAGAGGATACTGAGCATGGGTATCACCGAGGGCGAGCCGAACGGCATCGTCTACTTGCAGCGGCCGATGTGGGCGGCGTTCATGCAGGGGAGCCGTGACCGCGACACGCTCGGCGGTCCATATAACCTGGCAAGTTTGACCGACACGACGAATTACGTTGCCGACGGTGAAGTTTCCACCACCACGCCCCCGACGATACACTCGACCAAAGGTTACCTCAACACCGGGATTGACGACGACACGAGCGGGCTGGAGCGCCGCGGCGATGCACCGCCAGCGATCACTGATCCCTCGAATTGGTGGAACAGCATCGTCCCGATCAACGTCTACAATGTGCGCGAGGGGTTGATTCACAGCCGCCTGAACAGTAATCAAATCTACGAGCGTGGAATCACGAGCGTGGTCGAGATCAATATGAAGAATCTGGCCCGCTGGGTCGGCGGTGTCTATGACAGCACGCTGCTCGCCGGCTCCGCGCCCGACGCCCGCGCCTCTAACATCAAGAGGGGCGACGGCTACATCCTCTACGTCTCGGATCGCCGGGGCGACAGCGTGCCCGTCGGCGGAACCACGAACGGCATCGTCGACAACGAAGACATCTACATCTTCCCGTCGACCTCGACCACCGGGAGCAGCGCCGATGCATCAACCGGCACACTCGATCCGGGCGAGGATGTCAACGGTGACGGTCTGTTATCAAGCAACATCCTCGAGTTGCCATACCCGTTCCCGTATATAACCACCGATGTAAACGTCATCACTGATTTTACCCCCACTTTCACCCCTACCGTCGCTGCTCCCTGGACATGGGGGGTCGCTACCGCTGAGAGGCTCAACCGGGCGAAGAAGGTTCTGAGTCACAACGTCAGGTACTTCCGCCGCGCCGTTCGCCTTTTTAACGGGGAGAGGATTCAGGCCGGGGCCGCGACCGCGACCAGCAACCTCTCGATCAACCGGGGTATCAGCGTCACCACCGAAAACATGGTCTACATCTGGGGCAACTTCAACACGACCGGCATCACCTGCCAGCCGGCCAATGGATCGACGCTCAATCAGTTAACCGCGACTAACCCGACGACCACGCTGATGCCCTGCCGCTATAAAGGCGACCAGGTTCCGTCCTCGATTGTCAGCGATGCGTTCTTCCCACTCTCGAAGACGTGGGCCGACAGCTTGAGCGCGATGTACCCGCAAGGCGGGCGCCCGGCTGACGATATGTTGCCGGCGGATCCGGGCGCGCCACTGCCTAATTACGAAACGGCGGTGCGCGCCGGGATCATCGCCGGCAACAACAAGTCGGCGATCAAGGTCGGCTACAGCATGACCGGAAACACCAGCCTCGACGCAGGCAACGGTACCGAGTCACGTCTCAACGGCGGGATGCACAACTATCCGCGCTTCCTGGAGGGTTGGAGCCAGCGATGGAATCTGGTTGGTGCGCTGATCCCGCTCTACAACTCGACACAGGCGGTCGGGCCATACAGGGCGGTCGGAGAAATCTACGGCGCCCCGATTCGCAATTGGTCGTTTGACGACACGTTCAAAGACCCGAACCGTCTGCCACCGGGGACGCCGCAGTTCCAGTACATCGAGCCGACCGGCTTCAGACAAAAACTCCAACAGTAGACTCGACTGAAA
>JACDEG010000151.1 GCA_013816505.1 Pyrinomonadaceae bacterium
GTCTCTGTGTTAAAAACGGTCGCACGCCTCAACGCAGCTTCGCAACTTGGTAAGATAACCGGCGCTGATCGGCGAGCAATCGGCGGCGGGTGGTTCTTCTCATCTCTCCACAGTGACCCACTACCCAAAAAAGTAAATCAACGCGCAGGTGCCGTGGCTACACCCACATATTTGTCCGCGCCGCCGTAGTAGAACAGCCATCTGTTACCGTCGCGCACCATCCCCTCGACGAACACCACGTTCGGGACTTGCCCGATCTTCTCCCACTCTCTTTCAGCGCCGAAGATCGGCTTATCAGATCGCGCGAGTACTTTGGTTGGATCATTCTTGTCAAACAGCACCCACCCGGCAGAATAGACGACTTTATTATCAGCGCCGTTATAGACCATCAAGATGCCGTCTTTGGTGATGATCGGTGGCGGCCCCGGCTCCACCACAAAGGAATCAAAATATCCGGGACGATGCGCCAGCACCGGACGGTCGAGCGGCTCTGTCCAATTTACTAAATCGGTCGAGTAAGCAACGCCCATTTGATTAGGCGCTTTGTCGGCGTCAGCCATGAAATACATCCAGTATTTACCGTTGATCTTTTGCGGGACGATGGCCCCGGCTTTGGTCCAGTTGACGTTCCAGCGGCCTTTGTAAGCCGGCATGATGATGCCCTTTCGCTCCCAGTGAATGAGGTCTGCTGAGGTCGCTAAACAAAGCTGAGCGTCCTTTTTGTTATAGGCGGTGTAGGTCAGATAGTAAGTGTTGTCGATCTTCACCAGCCGCGGGTCTTCGATGCCGCCGTCCTTTTCGTAATCGGTTTCGGGCGTCATCACCGGCTGAGGCCTGCGCGCGAAATTCACGCCATCGTCGCTTGTCGCGTACCCCAATCGAGAAGTCCCCTTCTTATCCTGCGCCCGATAGAGCATCACGAACTTACCGTCCTTCTTCACCACCGCTGGGTTGAAGACGCCCGCTGACTCAAAGCCATCGCCGCGCGGGCTTATCACCGGCTCTACGGAAACTCGCTTCCAATCACCAAAGGGTGGCGAGTAGCGTGTAATCGCCAAAACGACGATTGATAAAAGCGAAGTAATGATCGCCATCCGTAACAGCATGGTAAGTTTCGGCATAAACATGATGGGCCTCCAATTATTTAGAAGACGTTTCATTTGAGTCCTGAAGTAGCAATGGCTTTGATGAACTGCTTCTGTCAGATGAAGAAGATCAGGATGCTCGGAATCATGGCGAGCATCCACAGCAGCGTCGACTTGCCGCAGCCCGACGGCCCGACGAGAATGACGAACTCGCCGTCTCTCACTTGAAAGCTGGTGGGCGAGACGGCCCTCACTCTCCCGAAATAAATCTTCGATACGTCTATCAGTTCCAGATCAGCCATCTGTTAGTTTTCGGGTGAGCAAATCAGCCGCGTCAGCACTTGATCGTCGATGACGGGCATCGCTCCGGCTTGTGTGGCGACCCACGCGCCCAGTTGATTGGCGACCTCGCCGATTTTCTCCAAAGGCGTTTGGCGCAGGTAACAATGAACCAGCGCGGCGGTAAAGGCGTCGCCCGCGCCGATGGTATCCGCCACATTAACTTTTAAGCCGGGGCTTTCAATCAAATCCGTCGGTGTAATCAGCAGACTCCCATTCGCCCCACGTGTCACACAGACCATTTCCAAATCAAACACCTGAATCAACCGGTGCGCCCAGGCATTTTCGCCACGCCCGCCGAGACCGAGCATCCCGGCCACCCGCGGCAACTCCTCGTGATTGAGTTTGACGACCGTCGCGAGGTCGAGCGACTCAGCGAGAATGTCGGCGGAGTAAAATGATTGACGCAAGTTAACGTCGAAGGTTCGCAAACAGTTGGCGCGCGTCGTGCGGAGGAATCGTCGAATGGTTTCGAGAGACACGTTGGCACGTTGCGCGAGCGTCCCGAAACAAACGGCGTCGGCCTGCGATGCTAACTCTTCCCACTGCGGCGTCCATTCAAGATAATCCCAAGCGACACTCTCTGTAATAACGTAATCGGGTTGCCCGCCCACGTCTAAACGAACCTGCACCGTTCCGGTCGGCTGCGCCTCGTCGCTTTGCACATACGACGTGTCTAAGCCGCGCTTACTCAGGAGGTGCCGCGCCTCCCCCCCGGAATCGTCCGCACCGACGCGGCTGGCAACGATTCCGCGATCACCCAATTGCGTCGCCATCAAGGCGAAGTTCGCCGGCGCGCCGCCGAGCCGTCGGCCTCCAGGTAACTCGTCCCAGAGCAGTTCGCCGAGGCCGACAACGATGCGCTGTTCGGATACTGTTGAATCGTGTGAGTCAGCCATTCGATAAAATGTGCCCGGCGCGGCGCGGGTGAAATTTATCTACCGCCTGAGCATTGCAAAAGGGTTCTTCAATCCTTAGCTTTCTGCGCCCGCACGTTCTTCAGATTCTCGCGGGCGTCGGCGTGGGCGGGGTTGATGCGAAGCGCGTGCTCGAAGTGGGCGATGGCCTGAACCGGATTTCCCTGCATCGCGAACGCGCTGCCGAGGCTGTTGTGGGCGTTCGCGTCGTCGGGCCGAATTTGTATCACCTGACGGAAATGAGTAATCGCCTCTTCAACCCTACTCAGTGTCAAAAGCGAGTTGCCCAGGTTGTAACGCGCGTCTACATAGTCCGGTCTGACTTGGACGACTTTACGATAATAGCTGATCGCCTCTTCGAGTCTGCCAATTGATTGAAACGCGGTGCCGAGGCTGTTAAGCGCCGTCACATTATCTGGCCTCGCCCGCAGCGCCTCCATGTAATGACTGATCGCTTCATCAAGCCTATCCATTGATTGAAGCGCCGCGCCGAGATTGAAGTGCGCCATGAAATCGTTTGGGTACTTGCGGAGTCTTTGCCGCATGAGCGCTTCCTGCAGGATGATCCTCACGTCACCGCGAGCGCGCGGCAGGACTTGAATCCACAAATGCCCCATCTCGTCCGAAGATTTATTGCCGGCGACGACACGCTTCGGCGGATGATTCGGATTGCGCTCGTTGTCGGCGGAGTTGTCGTAGCTGTAGCGCATCGAGATAGTCGTGCCCTTTGGCAGGAAGACGGGCGCGGCGTAGCGATATACGGCTTGCCAATCCAAATCCCAGCGCGTGATGCGAACAAGCCACTTCTTCGTGCCGTCGGGAAGCGTCGCGAGAGCCTGCAAGTCTTTCCCCAAATAATGAGCGTGAGGGTACACGCCGAGCGCGTCCACGTCCAAGGGTAATGTAAGCTCATCCGTGATTACGAAGTCCTCCTTTCCCGCGGGAATATCAATGGCGCCGTCGTGTTCCAGCTGCAACAAGATTGGGTAGCTGGTCGGCGGCTGAACGGTAAAATAAAGTCCGATGACGGGCTGAATCATTTCCGGTTTGCCGGAGGGTTGCAGGTGCATGTTGATAACCAAATCGGTGCCCGCGTCCAGACGCCAAGCCATGCCATCGGGTTCAATCCACGGCGTCGCCCCGGGCTTCCAGAAAAGGAAATGACTGTCAGGATCGAAGCTTTCCGATTCAACGACTACGTCCATGCCGCCGAAACCAATTTCAGGGTCTTGGGCGTCAAGGCGTCGTGACGACTGCGTGCGATCAATCAAGAGATTGGCGTGGTGGACAATCTTCTTATTGCCCGGAAGAATTTCCACCGCTTTCACGTAACGCATTGTCGTGACCGGAATGGGAATCACGAAATTGCGAAACACGTCTGTGCCCCCGGCTGGCAGCGTGTAGGCTTCCGGCATCTTAACCACCAGATCAGGCCGGCCGAGTTGCCACCCCTCGTTGAACTTAGGAGTCGGTGGCAGGTCTGATGAAAGACCCTCAGTGGCTCCGTCTTTGACCCACCGCCGAATCATCTCAATCTGTTTATCGCTCAGCCTGCGCTCGTCGGCAAATTCACCGTAGCCGGGTTCAGGTAGCCACGGCGGCATGTATCGGCTCTCGGTCACGACCGCAATCTGCTCGGCACGCTTCCTCACATCTTGATAGTTCAGTAAGCTGAACGGCCCGGCCCCGCCCGGATGATGACATACCGCGCAATTCTGGAAGATGATCGGGGCAATGTCCTTATTGAACGTCAACGTGCCCGGCGCGTGCGAAGCCTCTGCATCCGATGAGCTAGCCTCCATGAGTCCCACCGATGTCGTCACATGAAAAGCGATGGCGATGACAAAGACGGAGATTGAAATAGTGAGCTTGATTGTCCTCATCGTTGCAGATCGGAGATGAAGCAGCCTATCGCGGGAGTCGTTGTCGCTGTCACCGACTTTCCTTCAACGATTGCTTCTAAAACCGCCTCAAGATCGTGCGTCGTCGGCGCGGGCCGCGCCTTACCAAAAGCGACATACCGGTTATCAATCCGTCCGCGATACACCATTCGCCGCTCGGCCCCTTCGGGTACAAACACGGCCGCTTCGGGTGTCACCCGAACTCCCGCTATCTTGACCAGCGCGTGCTCCGGATCACGCAGCACGCCCTGAGTGTATTCAAATTCCTTGATGTGTTTACGAATCATCTCAACCGACGTGTCCCGGTCAGGATACACCAGCCAGAAAGTCACACCACGCGCGGCAAACTTCTCGTGGAGCCGCCGAACTTCCGGCGCATAACGATTTGAGATCGGGCAATCCGTGCGGACGAAGAGAAAAACGATAGCCTTAGCATCGGTCGCTCGGAAAGGCTCAATTTGCCGGCCCGTTAAATCAAGCGGACGCGATTGCTGTATGAGTGATGTTTCATTGCCACAGATGACAATTGCCGCCAACAAAATTCCCGTCACCGATAGGGGGACGCGCCTGATTAGTCCCATGATTAACACGTCATAACTCCGTAAACTCAAACTGCCCGGCTGATCTTTTCGCAGGCCGTTCAGTGATCATGGTGCGGCTTCGTTCGGTTCTTCGCCGAAAGTGAAAAACTCTTCAACTCAATTATCGCCGGTTGGCTCTCGCCTTCGCGCAAGCGGTAATGCCGGTCGAGCGACAAGCCACGCCGTAGCAGTTGTGTCTTCCCCGAAACCGGCCAGCGAATTTCGATTTCAGCGACGGCCACCGCGTCACCCAACCCGACGTGCAGGCGGAAAGGCGACGCACCGAAACTCCCGCCTGAGCTGATCGTGCGGTGAATGTCGCGCGCGCCCTCCTTCGTCTTCACGCGTACGCGCACGCGCGCCCCAATCGCCGAGCGATTCTCGCGCACGCCAATCAACTCCAGCATCAGCCAGCGCCGCCCGTGTCCCGGATTCTCAAAGAGCACACTTGTGTACGCATCGCCGGCGAGCGCGCCGCCGATCACTTCAAAGATGTCCTCGTCGCCGTCGCGGTCGAGATCGCCGAACGAGACAGCGTGCCCTTTCTGCAAATGGCCGAAGCCGCCCGAGGTCGTCACGTCCTGAAAGATTCGGCCTTCGGCGTTGCGAAACATTTTATTCGGCAAGAGCGCCTCGAACTGCGGTGTACCCGTGCCGAAGTAACAATCGAGCCAGCCGTCGTTGTCCAGATCACCGTAGTTCGCGCCCATCGGCAGAATCACGCGATCCATCTTCGTCTGCTTCGTTACGTCTGCGAACGTGCCGTCACCTTGGTTACGATAGAGGCGCGGCAGTTCGGCACGGTTCGGCAGTCCCATCAGGAACGCGCCGATGTCGTTTAGCGTTTCGGTGTAGTACCCGGCCACGAATAAATCTTGCCAGCCATCATTATCGTAATCCCAAAACCATGTGGCGAAACTGTGCACGGGTTCACCCACTCCGGCCCGCGCGGTGACATCAGTGAATTTCCAAGCGTCGGGTTGCGGCTGTTGCGCATTCACGGGGCCGTCGTTGCGAAATAACATGTTCAATTCGCCCTTACGCGAGACATAGAGATCGGGTCGTCCATCATTGTTGAAGTCGCCCCATGCCACGCCCTTGACGTATCCCATCTCTGCTAACCCCAGCTTCGCCCCGACTTCGGTAAACGTGCCGTCACGGTTGTTGTGGTACATCTCGGACGGGTGGCGCTCACGCACGTTGTCTTCGTGGCCGAGGTACAGATCAAGCCAGCCGTCGCCATCGTAATCGGCCCACGCGGCGGTCTGCGTCGGATGGTATGACAACAACCCGGCCTCTTCGGTCACGTCGTCGAACGTGCCGTCGCCGTTGTTGCGCAGAAGTGACGGTGGGTACTTCCCGTGCTCCGCCCACCAACCGCCGCGCAGCACGAGCACGTCCGGCCAATCATCGTTGTTGTAATCGCCGTGAATCAGATTCAGCCCGCCCGTCTCGCCCGTCAGCCCGGCCTCCTTTGTGCGCTCACTGAACGTGCCGTCGCCGTTGTTGCGAAAGAAGCGCAACTGATCGAGCGGCCCCGACGAAGAGATCATCAGATCGAGTAGCCGGTCGCCGTCGAAATCCTCCATCACGCTGCCGCCCGCTCGCCCCGTGACGTCGAGTCCGAGGGCGGGTGCAACGTCATTGAAGCGTTTGATGTCGTATTCGGAATTGAACCGCTCAACTGGAATCAGCCACGGCGGCGGCACCTGCTGCGGATGCTCGCCGAGCGTCATGTACGCGAGGTTGAGCAGCCAGCGGGCGCTGTGATCGCGCGCATCTTCATTGAGGAGCGCGCTCAGTTCGCGGATCGCGCCCATCGAGCCGCGCTTCAATTGATGCTGCCCACCCAAACGGATCGGGTAGATGCAAGAATCGCGGCCGTGATTAAGCAGACAGTTCTCCTGTTCCCCCTGCCGCAGATAAGCGATAGCTATTAACTGCCGCATCTCCTTCACGAAAAACGGCGCGAGCACAACGCCTTTCTCTTCGGCCATGCGGCGCAAAGATTCAATCTCGCTGACGGCGGCGGCGCTCTCGCCGGCTTTGAGGAGTGAATCGGCGAGCGCGATTCGCGCTTTGAGTTCGGTGCGGAGGTCAAGGTTCTGCTTCAGTCCCGCGCGGTAATACTCGGCCCGTTCTTTATCTTTGCTCGGATCGGTACGGAAGTCCTGGTCGCGGTATATCTGCGCCAGCCGTTCGGCCATCCGCTTTGTGCCTGGTGATTGGTAGTAGCCAGCCTTCTCCGGTGTTTGCGTGATCGTCGGTTTGCCGCCGCTGCTTATTCGCTCCCGCCCCGGCGCGATTGCTGCTAACATGAGACACAGCAGAAAGCCTGTCGCCACAACATTTTTCAGAGAGCGTGGAACGGCTTTCATATCAGTAGAGGTAGGCTGCGGGTGTGGAAATCGGTTGATACTGAAAGAGGAGAAACTCATTTTGAGCTTCTCCTCTTCGCTTTCCGATGAGCTAACATTCAACTGACGGATACGATGTATTCTGTCAGCGCAGAACGACGTTCTCGCGCCCGCTTCGCAGGTTCGAGCAATTCACGCACAATGATAATGATTTCATCCACTGTTTGAGGCGTGAAGGACGCTTCGCCATCTTCGGGGCAAACCCAAGCATGCACGTTGGGGACACGAACTGAGATACCATCCTCACGATATTCAAAAGTGGTTGGCTGCCATTCCTTCAAAGTGCGGTGCTCATTGCAAATAGGAATAGATGTAGTTGTCATGAGTTATTGCCTCTTTCGTTTGCGCCGTCTCAAGGGTGGACTTTCCCATCTCAGTTCATCAGGGATATAAGGCGGTGACAAATTCAACGTAAACCGGATCAGCATATTCACAGATTAATACGCGTTGGTCGTCTAAGTATTCTTCGATGATTATTCCTTCAAGGACGGATTCGACCATCTGCTTACGCTCAAACCCTTCCTTCAAAGCATGTTGCACAGCATGGCTCTTGATCAGGTAGTTGCCATCTCTTACTCGGTCACGAATGCTTTCAATATCCACGCTGCATATTCCTTTTGTGAGAAGGTTGTCAGTGAATTGCCATTCGTTTCCGCTGCATGGTTACTTTAACATAGCAGTGCGACCTCGCTACAATCCGTCTCGCTAAACTTTACTATTGCAGGGCGAGACCGCGCCATCAAGTAGTCAAAAATAACGAAAGAGGAGAAACCCATTGTGAGTTTCTCCTCTTTGTTCAATGCAGGACGCGCGCTTTTCTTAATCCATCACGCGCTCTCTGATTGGTGGTCTGACAGCCGCCTAGAACTGTAGTCTCAACGCGAACTGAAAGTTGCGTTGCGGATTGCGCTCAAGTTGCTCGCCTTCGACGCCGTTGATGCGACCGAAATTCTGGTTGCGGCTACCGGGTGATCCGAGACCACCGTCGGGCGTGGAAAGGTTGACGTGGTTGAAGAGGTTCTGCACCTCGACGCGGAATTCCAGGTTGGTTTTTTCGTTGAAGAAGAACTTCTTGAATAACGAAGCGTCCGTGTTCCAATACCACGGGCCGCGCAGAACATTGCGCCCCAGGTCGCCGTACTGTCCGAGAGTCGGAACGCCGAAGGCGCTACCCGACCCCCCGATGCCCGGATCGTTGATGAAGAAGATTTCACCGTTGCGTCTGAACACACCGAGTTCCGGCGTACTGACGAGGTTAGGGAAGTCCGGTCCGACATCAACTGCCCCGCTCTGACCCGAATATGTATCGCCACGGTTGAAGCCGATATCGAAGGGCCTGCCACTGGCGATTCTGGTGGCGGAGTTAAATTGGAAGCCCCCAATAATGTAGTCAACCGCTTTCGGCGCGTCCGTCAGGAACCGTCTGCCGCGTCCCACCGGAATGTCGGCCACGTTCGTAAAGATGAATGTGTGCTTACGATCCCAACCGGCTGCGCCTCGTGTCAATTCTCGATTATAAAAGAACTGGTTACCATCATTTTGCAGTGACCGCGCTAACGTGTAATTAGCGTTAATCGAGAAGCTGTTGTTGAAGCGGCGCGTGAATTTCGTTTGCAGTGAATCGTAACGGTTGTCGGCGCAGTTGCAGAAGAAATCCACGTCCTGCGTCCAGCCGAACCTTTGGAAGTACGGGCGGCGCGCATTCTGATCGGTTCCGAAATTCACCGGCGCTGGTTGGTTGATATTAACGCCCGGCCCGTCGCCTGCGAACGTGTGCGAACCTTTGTTGCCGACATAGGCGGCCTCGACCGAGGTGGTGTTGCTCAATTGATACTGCAACGTGACGTTGTAAGCGTCCACCGTTGGCAGCCGTTGCTTCTCCGGCAGCGCGCGGGCGAACACACCGTTGGGCAGGAAGATGCGCCCGTTCGCCGGAAGCGATGTGTTCGGTACGCCCCCCCGGTTAGGTGGCGCGTTCAACCCGAAGAGGTTCGGCAACTGCGGACCTGTTGCTAAGTTGAAGACGCTTCCCGCCGCACCACTGACTCTCGAAGCGTTGAGGTTCTGCACGGCGAGCACCGGCAGGTTCTGCGTCACGGAGTGTCCGAACATTGAACCAAATACGCCGATGTCATAGCTACGCCCGTAGCCTAAGCGAAGCACCAACTTCTCGGTTGGCTGGTAGGCAGCACCCAGACGCGGAGCGAAGTTCAAGCTATTTTCGACGTTGCCTTTGAGGTTCGTGTCACCAACACCGACGACGCGAATTTCGCCTGTGTCCAGATCGAGGAAACCGGCGTTGCCTGGTGCGTTAATCTCTTGCGGGTTGATCACGTCCAGTCGCAATCCATAGGCAAGAGTCAGCTTTGGCGTCGTGCGCCAAGTGTCCTGACCGTAGTAGAAATGACGCCACTGCCGCTCTGCCGCATCCGTCTGCTGACTGTAGTAGCGACGAAAATCGGTGACTTCTCCGAGCAGGAAGGTCGCAAGGCCGAGGCCACCCGCGCCGGTCGCGCTGGCTGTGGTGGCGTTCTCGAAATAGAGTTCACCAGCACGGCTGTTGTCTGAAGGGACGCGCAGGTTGAACGCGCGGCGCACGTCAACACCAAACTTGAGCGTGTGGTTGCCAACCGTCTTCGTTAGATTGCTGACGACTTGGTACTGATCCTCTATCTGCGTCAGCGGCGCGTTAACGCGGTTAACGCCAAGACCAGAGCCAAAGTTGAATTCGCCCTGACCCCGCACGAAACCCGCCGGTAAATAGTTAGTTTCCGGGATGTCCGCGAGATTAAGTCCGGGGATGCCGGCATCAGCCGCCGGAGTCGTCCCGAAGTCAAACGGCAACACGTTAACCTTGTAGCGGAAGAAGCCGAAGCGCACGTCAACGATTGCCGTCGGCGAAAGCGTGTAGTCCATGCCGATGGCGAGGCTTTGGTTGCGGCCTTTGGACACACCGCCGAGTGTGACGAGTTCCGAGCCGCCGCCCTGACCGAAGGCGGTCTCGCCATCGCGGAGCGAGCCGAGGTAGCTGTAACGGCCGAAGATATTCATCTTCTCGGTAAGCCGCCCGTCAATACGCACGTTGTAGGCGTTGGCGTCGAAGATTTCCGTGCCGCCGACGACGAAGTTATCGCGCGTGCCACCGTCAACACCCGGTGCGTTCGGCAGAGGGATCAACTGAAGCAGTCTCTGAGCCTGCGGCGATAAGCGCCCGGTCGGAATGATATTGCTGGCGAACTGCTGACGGGTGGCCGGATCGAATATCTGGATTGGCCTTCCGCTACCGTCAACGTACTGACTCAAGTTGCCAGTGCGCGCTAAGACGGTCGGCACAGTTAGCCGGCGCGAGCCGCCGAGTTTGCTGCGTGTTCCCTGATAGTCGTTAAAGAAGAACAGCTTGTCCCTGATAATGCGACCACCTACCGAGCCGCCGAACTGATTCCGCAAGCTGTCGGGAACCAGTTTCCCGGACACTGGATCGGTCGTTGCTTGTGAGAATGGGTTGCGCGCTTGCAGTACATCATTCTGGCGGAACGCGAAGGCGCTGCCGAAGAAGTCGTTCGCGCCCGATTTGGTTTGCACTGACACAACGCCGGCAATCGCTTGACCAAATTCGGCGTCATAGTTCTGTGAAGTAACTTTCGTTTCGCCGATTGATTCGAGCGTCGGGTTGACGACGATGATGCCAAGAATAGGGTCGCGATTGTCGGTGCCGTCCAGTTGATAGCCGGTGCCGCTGAAAGATTGGCCGTTGACAATGGTCTGCGTCGAGCCTTGCGGATTCTCGCTCGCGGCATGCTGCCAACCGAGGGGCTGTGTGCCCGGCGTGAGCAGCACGAAGCGCGTGAAGTTGCGGCTGAGGATCGGCAACTCGGTTAGTTGCCGCGACTCGAAGGTGGTCGCCACGTCGGCACGGTCGGTTTTGAGGAGTTCGCCCTCGGAACCGGAGACCGTGACCGTCTCCGTGACCTGTCCGGTTTCGAGCGCCACGTCAGTGTTGGTTGAGGTGTCGACGTTGACCCTGACCGGGGAAACGACGGATTGTTTGAAGCCGGCCTTTTCGACCTTAACTTCGTAGCTGCCGGGCAGCAGTCTTTCTTTGACGTAGATTCCGGATTCGTTGGACTCGATCACGTCGGTGGTGTTTCGTTCGATGCTCCTGATCGTGACCGTCGCGCCGGGGACAACCGCCCCGGTCGAGTCAGCCACGACGCCTGAAACACTTCCGTACACAGCTTGCGCTTGGACTTTTGTAACGGAGGAAACGGCGACGAGAAGCAGACCGAGCACGAGCAAAAGGAATTTGCTTCTGAACATAAGTATGGTATCTCCAATTAGTGAATCAGCTTTGCAGCCAAATGCGAATTGACGAGAGGCTCGCCGTGAAACCGGTTGCCTTCCGTCGAGCGCCTGACGGCACGTCCTCCCACTTACCTTCTGAATGCTTCAGCCAAATGCTTATTGGCAGACCTTCCATCATGTGGGATTTTCCCAGCGGGTTAGGATTACGTGCTAGAAAATTGCAATTGACATTAAATGTCGTGGCATTGACGATAAATGCCGTGGTATTGACGATTACATCGGCCTGAAGCAAATAAAGAGCCAAATCATTTGCGGTCGGCCCGCGATTTGATAAGTGTTTTATGGCAACAGTTTAGGTAGCTGAGATATTGACCCAGCCCGACCAAACCAAATTCAAATCTCCAATTTCTTAACGAGATTTTGGATAAATCCATGTTTTAGGATGATGTTTGCAATCTCGTTCTTGACGGCAAAGGTTTTTCCTAACAACCGCGCCTTTTGCC
>JACDEG010000607.1 GCA_013816505.1 Pyrinomonadaceae bacterium
CGATGACAGATGATCGAATGATCGATAGCCGTATCGGTCACAGGTTGTAGTGTGGGTATCAGAAAGACAGCGACCTTTGTGAGTTACTCACCGAGAATTGCTGGTGACAGACTAACCAAGAGTTGTAGAATCCTTGTATGCAACGACAACTCATCGAACTCTATTTGTTAGTCTGCCACCTCTCCGAGACACAACCCGTTTTGCTGTTTCAACACACAGACTCAATCAACTTGTCAGCTCTCGACAGATCCTTTGTGTCTCGGCGGCTGGCTCGACGCCAAGCTCTTTTCGAAGCAGGCGCCGCAGATTTTCGTACTGTTCTTTGACCGCGACACGATTACCGAGCGCTGCATGAGCGCGCATGACCATACAGTGAATGTCCTCGCGGAAAGGGTCGTTGTGTAAAATCTGCTGCGTGAGGTTGAGCGAACGCGGCCATTCCTGCATCTTCTGTGCCACCGCCGCGAGAGCTTCGAGCATGCGCAGATACTGCTCGCGGTAGTAGAAGCGTTGTTCCTCCACCCATTCGTAGTAGCTACCGTGCATGAAGTCTCCGCGATAGAGAGCGACAGCTTCCTCATAGGCGACGCGATACCGCTCGAACTCGCGGGCGTGGCGCGCCGCCTCACCCTCCGTCACCAAGCGGTCAAACTCTTCGATGTCTATGCGGTAAGTGAAATCTGAGTTGAGTTGGTAGTCGCCGTCGCGGTAAAGCAGGAAATTTTGTTTGAGCGGATGGTTGCTGTTGAGCGCTTTGCGGATGTGGGAGACCGTCGGGTGAAAATTCTTCTCGACGGCCTCGAAGTCGGCCTCGCCCCAGAACGTGTCAATGATGACATCCTTTGGCGCGCGGCGGTGGCGACGCGATGCGATGAAGCACAGGATTTCGCGCGCGCGCTTCGTAGTCCAAGCGTCAGCCGCGAGCGGGCGAGCGTGGTCGCGGCAAATCTCGACCGGACCGAGCATATTGATCGTCAGGTCGGTGGCGACGTTGCGCACAACAGGCGAAGCGGGCAGCGGGGCGGTCTCAGCTTCCCGGGACGGCATCGCCGCAAGTTGTTCGTGCATGTCGGCGGGCAGGAGTTTGGAGGCGTCCGGGTGGGCGAATAATTCCGCCCGACGCGCGGCCTCTCTGTGGAGCCAGTATTCGTAATCGAAGCGCGCCGCGAGGTCGAGCGCTCGGCGCAGGTGCTCCAGCATCGCGCCCTCGTCGCCGAGCGCCAGACAGCACGCGGCGAGCGCCATCGACGACTGCGCCTCGTAATAATAAAGTCCGTGCGCGCGGAAATACTTAAGCGCGGGTTCGAGTTCGGCGCGTACGGTTTGACTGTCACCCTGCGCAAGCGTTATTGACGCCCGGGAGAGCGTCGCGGTGTAAAAGCCCATCTCGTCTTTCGCCGCGGAGCGCGCCGTGATCAGCCGATCAAGCAGAGCGCGCGCCGCTATCAAATCCCCAGCCTGCTGATAAAGCACCGCCTGCTCTTCCATCAATTCGCGGCGCGTGAGGTCAATCCCGGCCTCGTCATAGGCGCGCGCGGCGCGTTCGTAAAATTCGTAGGCGCGAGCCGGGTCGCCGCGCTCGCGGTGAAGGTTGCCATAAGTCTCAAAGACTTCGCCGCGCAGCGCGACGAGATTGAAAAGCTGGCAGTGTTCGAGCGCACTATTGAGGTGCTGCTCACAGGCCTCCGTTTCCCCGCGATAAAGGTGGCAGCGCGCGATGTTCAAATGTGCGGTCGCCTCCTGCGGCATCGGCGGCAATTTTTGGTCGTCACGAAGCATGCGCCGCAACCAACGCAACGCCTCGCTGAAATTGCCGCGAATAAGCGCCGGCAGTCCGAGATTGTGCGCGATGAGGCGGGCGAAGCGAGCGTCTTTCCGCTCCTCGGCGGACTGTAACGCCGAGCGAAACTCCGCTTCGGCCCGCGTCCATTCGCCGGTCGCAACGAGGCATAAGCCCCGCGTGTTTCCGCATTTGACGCGCACTGGGGAGCTTTCGTCCGTCAACACCACGGCGCGATCAAGGTAGGCGAAGGCCGCCTCGAAGTCGCCGCGTCGCCGCGCGATGGTCGCTAGCGAGTGTAGAGCGTCGGCCTCGGCTTCGCCGTCGCCCGCCTCGTGAAGCAGCGCGGCGGCGCGGCTGAACATCGCCTGTGCCTCGTCGTATTCGCCGCGCAAACGCATCACCTCGGCGCGGTGCGAGAGAACGCGCGGGTGCTCTTCGACGACCGGCGATGGAAGCGCGTCCACGATTGAGGAGAGCGAAGCCAGCGCGCCGCCGTCAATCAGCTCTCCGCCTTTATCAGCAATCACCTCGGCGGCGCGGGCGAAATCTTCCGCCGCGAGCAGGTGGCGCGTGGCCTGCTCCCACGCTCCGTGTCGGAGGAACGTATCGGCGTAGCGCGCGTGTTCGGCGGCCACCCCGGCACGTCCGGCCTCGGCGCGCACGCGGCGGCGCAGGAAACTCTGAAACAGCGGTTGCAGGCGGTACTCTTCGCCGCGCTCGTCGCTCGCGACGGTGATGAACACGTTGCGGCGGACGAGGGCGGGCAGTGCCGACGAGCAGTTCGCTTCGGGGAACAGACGCGAGCACACCTCGACTTCGATGCGGTCGAGAAGCGAGATGCGCAACAGAAGATGCCGCACGTCTTCCGGCTCGTCGCCGAAGACCTCTTCGGCGAAGTAGTCGAAAATATCGTGTTCGGACTGCCGGAGAATCTCGACGAGGTTGGGGGCGTCTGCGCCGTTTCCGCCGTCCGGGCGAGTTAACGCCTGACGTTGCGCCACTTGTCGAACGAGTTGCAGCGCGGTGATCCACCCGTGCGTGCGCTCGCGGTATTCGGCGAGTTGCGCCACCGTCAACTCAGTATCAAACACCCGGCGAAAAAGCTGCTGCGTTTCCTCATCCGTGAAAAGCAGATCGGCTCGATCAATGATGGCGAGCGAGGACTGTGAGCGCAGGCGCGCGAGCGCGAGCGGCGGCACGTCGCGCGAAACGATGATGACGTGCATCACGTCGGGTAGGTACGAAAGCAGACGATCAACGACGCGGTGCACCGTCGTCTCAGTGCCGAGGTGGTGGTAGTCGTCGAGCACGAGAATCAGTTGCCGCTCGACCTTCTCCAGCACTTCGTTGAGCAGCACATCAACCGCGCGCTCCGGTTGTCGGGCCAACTCGTCCGCCGCCTGCTGCAAATATGAAAAAAAGACCTCGCCGAAGTTCGGCACCAATTGTTTGATTCCGTGCGCCACGTAGCCGAGGAACACGAAGGGGTCGGCGTCGGTGTGGTCGAGTTGATACCAGACGAACTGGCGCGCGTGGGTGCGCACAAAATCCGCCACCAGCGTGGTTTTACCCGACCCGGCGTTGGCGGCGACGAGCGTGACAGGGTGCGCGAGGTTCGCGAGCAAACGCTCCGTGAGGCGCGGGCGTGAAAGCATATCCGGCGCGGCGCGCGGCGGCAGCAACTTGGTTCGCAGAAAAAATGACGGCTGTTGCGAAATCTCCTTCGCAACTCGATTTGGCGTAGGCTGGGCTGTGTTCTGACGGCGTGGCCGTGGTGCCATCGGCATGTGACTCGCGTGTTTTCGTAACTCGCGTGCAGATTAACAC
>JACDEG010000608.1 GCA_013816505.1 Pyrinomonadaceae bacterium
TATCGTAGCAGGGCGCGCGCGCCGCGAGTGTAATAGTTGTGTAATTGATGAGGCCGGTCGATCTATCGGTGATGCAGACGATGGCGGGCCGGGCGGCGAAGTTCATCAGGGCGGATAAAATTCCGTATACTGCGACAGTTGATTGAAGGGAGGGGCGACAGCGTGATTACGACCGTTTGTTTAGACAGCACTTCGAAGACGTTCAACGAGAATTGCCCGGCGGCTGACATCAGCGAATTGCGGCAGGCCTCGCAGAACGTCGTCTGGGCGGATGTCAGTGACCCGACGAGCCAGGACTTTCTTGACCTCGCCGAGGAGTTCGGCTTCCATCATCTCTCGATTGAAGACTGCCGCAACGAGCACCAGCGGCCGAAGGTCGAAGAGTATCCGGGCTACTACTTCATCGTCCTTTACGAGGCGGAGTTGGTCGGGCCGCACGATAATCTGGAGTTGCGCGAGGTGAACATCTTCCTCGGCAAAAACTTTATCGTGACGGTGCATAGCCAGCCGATCCGGGCGATCAAGACGGCAGGCCGGCTGTGGCACGAGTGGACGGACCGCGCGGAGCACGGGTCGGGGCTGCTGGCGTATTTGCTGATGGACGCCATCGTCGACGACTACATGCCGCTACTGGACGTACTGAGCGAGCGGATGGACGAAATCGAGGATCACATTTTCGGCGATTTCCAGCCCGTCGCGATTCAAGAGATTTTCCGCGTCAAAAAACAGTTGCTCCACCTCCGCCGCACGATCACGCCGTTGCGCGATGTCTTCAACACGATGCTCCGGCGCGAGCAGCCGATCTTCCCGCGCGAGACCTACGTCTACTTTCAGGACGTACATGACCACATCATCCGCACCGCCGACGCCATCGACACACTGCGCGACATGCTCGGCTCGACGATGGACGCTTACCTGTCCGTGTCGGGCAACCGCATGAACATGGTGATGAAGCGTCTGACTTCGGTCTCGACGATTCTGATGTCGGTGACATTAATCGCGGGCGTCTACGGAATGAACTTTGAATTGATGCCTGAACTGAAGTGGCGTTTCGGCTACATCTTTGCGTTGCTGTCGATGGTCGCGGTCGGGCTGGGGCTGTATCTCTATCTGAGAAAGGTCAAATGGCTATGAAGCACAACAAGCGACGCCACGCCGATGCGATGCGCAAGGCCTCGCGACTGGCCCCGCCGGAGGAACAGGAGAGCAACCACCTCCCGCCGCCAACAACCACTGTGTCCGGCGCGAAGGGCAACGGCAAGAACGCCATCGTCGTTGACACCGGCGCATTAAAGCTGCCGGAAACCTTTCTCGACGAAGACAGGGAAGACGCGGCGTGGTCGCACCCGGCGCCCGTCGTGATCGTCATCCTCTGCGTCCTGCTCTCGTTCATCGCCTTCATCACGTGGCTGATCGCGTCGATGCCGCCCGCTAAATAATTTGTTGGGCAAAAGTAAACAGTTTTCAGTTTTGAGTTGACAACCGAAAACTCAGAACTGTTCGCTGGGTGTGATTCAATCCTTACACCCGAGAAATTTATCGGTGCTTAAGGTCGTCCGAACCATTCGCTTGATTTATCTGACCGAACCTTTCGGCACACGCCGGAAGTTGATCGTCTTGACATCGCCCGTCGCTTCTTTGGTCGGCCAGAAGACGTAGTCGTAGTCGGTTCCGGCGAGCTTGATGGCGTTGATCGTGCGTTCGTCTTCCGCCCAGGGAACGGAGCGCGGGAAGTTCTCCATCTTCTCGCCGTAAGCTGCGTCGATCACGACCCGCGCGGCGGCGACAATCACCGTGTCGACCCACGGCAGACGCGGCGCGGCGAATGTCGCGACCACTTGATCGTTTGTTCTTTGGTACGTGAACGGGTATCGGTCGAACGCGCCGGAGCCTTGCTTACTGACGCGCTCGGCGGGCGATTGGCGAGGCGTGGGGCTGGCCACCACTGTCGCTCCCGGCGTCGGCAACGGTGATGTTAGCGGTGACGGCGCCGCCGACTTGCGCCCCGCCCCGCCGCCGCACGCCACGAGGGCAGTCACGAGCAAAATGGTGAACAGAACTTTCGCGTGCCTTGTGCCGGCGGCGGCAACGTGGCGGTCACTGGTTGATGTTGGCTCAATATTCATCTTGGTATTCAATCGCTTTCACACCTTGCGCGGATGCGCCGCCCACAATTATATTGGGGGCCTCCCATAATTCGATAACAACAAAGGAGTGCACGAGATGCGAAAAAGAAACTTTCTGTGTGCCGCCGGTCTATTGCTGGCGGTGATGACCAGTTCAGTCGCGGCGCAGACCGAGGCGGGCGCGAAGAAACCGATGCCCAGTCCGCCGGCGACCGCCGAGGCAACGGTCGGTGGCAAAAAGGTGAGTATCGCGTACAACGCGCCGTCGATGCGCGGCCGCAAAATCATGGGGCAGTTGGTGCCCTACGACAAGGTGTGGCGCACCGGCGCGAATGCCGCGACGACGCTCACCACCGAGGCCAACTTAAAGATCGGCGATTTGATGGTTCCAAAGGGAACTTACACGCTCTACACCATGCCGGGGCAGACCGAGTGGAAGCTGATCGTCAACAAGCAGACCAAGCAGTGGGGCACCGAGTACAGCGAAGCGCAGGACTTGGGCCGCGTTAACATGACGGTCAAACAGCTCGACCAGCCGGTTGAAAAGTTCGCGATCATGATCGACTCGGCGAACGCCAACGGCGGCGTGCTGAAAATGATGTGGGAGAACACGGAGCTCAGCGTGCCGTTCACCGTGGCACAGTAACCACCCGCCCCTTCTCACATGAAACCGCCGTGACACACGGCAACAACTAATTGGGAAGGCAACAGCAAACCGTTTTCAGTTTTCGGTTTTCAGTTTTGAGACGACAACAGGAAACTGATTCGGTGGTTGTGATTCAATCCTTAGACCGAACGGCTATTGCTCGAACTGCTTGCTCAAGACACGAAACGCCGGGAAAGTCTTTCGACTCATCCCGGCGTTTCGTGTGTTTGTCGTTAAGCGTTTGAAGTTTTCGGCGATGCTGTCGTGACGCCGCAAGCGAACGTGAATCAAGGCCGCGTCGCGGAGGTGCTGCGGGTGGCGGGCGGCGTCGCGGGTGTCGGCGCCCCGGAGGATGGCGACGGGGAGGACGTGGGCGGCGCCACGCCGCCGCGCGGGGCGTTGTAACCGGTGCGTGTGACGGCGATGCGTTTGTCCTTGCCGGGTGCGTCGGCGATTGCCACGCGGATCGCGCGGAACGAGCCGTCGCGGGCCTTGTTGGTCGGGTTATAGCTAATCACGTATTGGGTGCGCATGTCGCGCGTGATTTCATTGGCGATGTCCGGCAGTTCCTTCAGCGTGGTCGGAAAGAAAGCCCGCCCGCCGGTCTCTTTGGCGAGTCGGTTGAGCAGGTCGACGGACTTTTCGCGCTTGCTTTTGCGGATAAAGCCGCTTTCCTTTTCGAGTTCGTTGACGAAGCCGATGACGTAAATCTGCACGTCCTCTTCGCGCAGCCGGGCGAAGAGTTGATCCTGCTTATACTGGCTGTTGCGGTCTTCACCGTCAGTGACAAGAATCAGCGCGCGCCGCCGCCGGTCATTGAGGT
>JACDEG010000152.1 GCA_013816505.1 Pyrinomonadaceae bacterium
GCCCACTGACGCTGGCCCTTGTCTTCTTCGCGCGCTGCGGAAAAAAAGGCTGACGTTCAGTTCACTGCGGCCACGGCTTCCGTCGCGTTTCGCTCGTCGCCGAGGGAACGCAGTTTCGTGACCACCTGCTCGATCAACCAGTTCGGCGTCGAAGCACCGGCGGTGACGCCGACGCGCTCCGCCCCGCGCAAGTCTTCCACGTCAATCTCATCGGGGGTTTCGATCAGAAAACTCTTCGCGCATTGCTCGGCGCAGACCGCGAGCAGCTTGATGCTGTTCGACGAGTGCTTGCCGCCGATGATATAGAACGCATCGACGTGCCCGGCGAGCGCCCGCGCGGCATCCTGCCGGTCGCGCGTCGCGGAACAGATCGTGTTGACGACCTCCGGCTCGGCGTCAGCTTTGGAGCGCACCGCGGCGGCGGCTTCGAGGAACGCGCTGAGTTTAAGCGTGGTCTGCGAAACGACGAGTGGCGCGTGCAGCGGCGGAAGGTTCGCGGCCTCGCTGGCGTCGCGGATGACATATGTGTTGTGCGGCGCGTAGCCGACGACGCCGATCATCTCCGGGTGGTCGGGGTTGCCGACGAGAACCACGTCGCGGCCCTTCAGCGCGGCGCGCTCGGCGAGCTTCTGCACCTTGGTAACGAACGGGCAGGTCGCGTCGATCACATTCGCGGCGCGCGACTGCAATTCGATCTGCACCTGCGGCGTGACGCCATGCGCGCGAATCACCGCCGTTACTCCACCGGCGGCCTCTTCCGGTGCGGTGATCATCTGGACGCCCTCGGCTTCGAGACGCTCGATCTCCTGCGTGTTGTGAATCAGCGGCCCCAGCGTGCGCACCGTCGCGCCCGCGGCGAGCGCACCCTCGACCATCTCGACGGCGCGCTCGACGCCGAAACAGAAACCGTACTCTTCAGCTAAAAGAACTTGCATTATGACGCCCCTCGATTTTGTGACTTGAAATCCGCGCCGCGCCCATTAATGCCGATAATGCTACCGCGGCGCGTGCTCTGCGGTATAAAGTCATACTATCACACCGCCGTTTTAGGCCGTAGCGCCCCGCTTTTAATGAGACTTGAAGATGTTTAGGAAACGCTTCCAAAAGCCTCTGCCGTGTTTGATGTTTTCCCGGGGAGTGCATGCTGGGGGGTGGTCGAACAGGACAAAAATCTTGAACCCTTTCTCCGTAATCTCATCAGGTTTTTCCACACTCCCGAGAGTCTTCCCACCTTTAGAGTTCTTAACGTCAACCTGTCCGATGCGAAATTTCTGATTACCAAGATCACTACGAATCTTATCAACCCTGTACTTCTTAAGCTCGCGGTAGTAACCGAGCCTCACTGCATCAACTTTTTCAGCTTTGCCGAGGTCCGCCGCGATGGTGAGTTCAAACGAGCCTACAGCGACCGACCTGATGGTCGCTTGTTGTTTAGCGGGGAAAGATGATGTGGCGAGGCCAGTCTCGTACTCTGGTTTACCGCCAACTACGGTTTTCAGCTTCTGTAAGAAAAGCGTGATTGTCCATTGGCCATCATCCATCTCTGAATAAATACGTTCGCCAAGGTCGTTGAGAATGGTGACGCCGTTTATGCTACCGTAGGTATAGCACCCGTTGCCGTCCTGCTCTTGCTTAAACGTAATGATGCCACCCTCCGTCTCGGTCTGAGTAAAAAGCTCCGCCGCGCTCTCTATTTCGAGCGACCCGCCCTCTATTTCGAGCGGCGGCATGTGATTAACCGCCAGGCTCAACGGCAGTGATGCGAGTCGTGGGTGTGGTGGTCGAATCGACGCCAGCTTTGTTGAGTGTGGCTTGTGCGCCGCGATTAATGGAGGTATGAGCGGTACGGCGGCGAGGGCGGCGGCGATTGATGCTGTGAACGTGCGGCGTGATTGCTTAACCGATGAGGTGGGGCTATTTTTCACTTTACATTCTCCTGTTCCATTTTAGACTTGTGAGAGGATCGACTTAACTGCGGTGTGCCGAGTAGCTTGTCGAGTTCTTTCAGATGAAGTTGCACGTCGGGCCTGGCCCTGAAGCTGTTGTAATTCTCAGTTCCCCACTTCGGCTGAAGTTTGGAGAGTACGTCGAGTGCGTTTGCGGCGTATACCCGCGCTTGTGCCGCGTCGCCCGCTTTATAACTCGCGTACGCCGCGATTCGCCACATGTGCCACAGTGAGTCTTGCTGGTCAGCGCGCTCAAAGCGCTCCCTCAACTCCAGCGCCGTTGTTAACGCTTGCGGTGAATCGCCGCCTTCGATTAAGACTTCGGCGAGCGATAACGATGCGCTGGACATCAGACGTGCGTCGTCGATGCTTTTCGCCATTGCGACCGCTTCAAGGCACATCTGCTTTCCCTCATTCGTTGCGCCCGTCAGAGCCTGCGTTATGCCAAGCGTGTACTTTGCTTCAACGAGGGTGTTTCTATCTTCAGCCCCTGCCAATCGAATGGCCTGCCGGCTTAGTTCCGCTGCCTCTGCGAGGCGACGCCGGCTTAACATCATGAGCGCCTTAATCAAATACACCCGCGGAAGGCGACGCCGGTAACTCTCGTCAGGTAGGTTGGCAATAGAGAACGCTTTATCGAGGGCCTCCTGTGATTCTTTATAACGGCCTAAACGCCACAGCATGTCGCCACCGTCAGTCAAATCGTACAAGGCGTCCAGTTGCATTCCGAGCTTACGGTTGATTTCATAGCTCCCGCCGAAATGAGACAGCGCCTCCGTGTACTGTTCCTGGTGGGCGCGCACGAAACCGATGGCGTGCTTTGAGGAAGCTATTTGCAGCGGATTGCTCGACTGCTCGGCAAGTCGATGTTGCTGCTCAAATGCTTGAAGCGCGGCATCGTAGTTGCCCTTCATGACGTTTGTGTAACCGATAATGGCTAAGGCCTGCGAGGACTCGGTTAAGTACCCGCCGTTCTCAAACAGCGGGAGCGACTGTTCGGCGTAGCTTCGGGCCTCAACCGGCGCGTCCTGTTGGTAGTGTAACTTTCCGAGTGACAGTAGCGCCTTCGCTTTGTTGAGCCGACCATTATCCCGGCTCGCCAGTTCGAGCGCTTGTTTGAAATACCCCTCGGCCTCGGCGATTTGGTTACGTAAGAGGAAAGATTTGCCGAGATCGATCAGGCCGTTGGTGGCGAGGTTCTCCATCCGCTCGGCCCGCGCCAAGTCGACGGCCTCTTTCGCGAGTTGCTGCGCCTGCCCGGTGTTGCCCTCGCCGAGCGAAACGTTGCTCAATTGCAGCAGGGCGTTGATCTGCTGAAATCGATTGTTCGTCGTGGTCTGCGCGATGGCGAGCGCCCGCTGCGACTGGTCGCGCGCCTTCGCCAGTTCGCCGTTCTGCTTGTAGAGCAGGCCGCGCTGGTAATAGACCTCGGTGACGCCTTCGAAGTTGCTGAAATCCTGGTAGAGTTTTTCCGCCTTATCGAACATCCCGGTCGCGCCCGCGAGGTTCTGCTGCCGGCCGTTGAGGATTCCCAGCCGCAGGAATGCCGCGGCGGATTCGGGGTTGCGGACGGTCGCTGCGATGAAGTTCTCCATCGCCTTCCCCACCTCCTCATTCTTTTCATAAGTGCGCCCCAGATCGAGGTGAGCGTAAGCCTTTTCCGCCTCCGGCGCGCGGCGCAGGATTTCGCGATAGCTGATAATCGCGCCTGCGAAGTTACGGATCACCGTGTCGTTAATCGCTTGCAGGTGAAGCGCCTCGAGTGACGACAGCCGCGACAGGTCAGGGGCCAACGACCGCGCGCGCGCAATCTCCTGACTCGCCCGGTCGGCGTAGTCCAACTCCATCCACGCTTCGGCCAGACGCGCGTGCGCGAGGGCGTACCCGTCGTCACTTTTGACGGCGCTCTCCAGCGCCCGGCTTGCCGTGTAATAGGTGCCGTCGCGAAGCGCGCTCTCGCCCTTCTGATACCAGCGCGCGGCTTCGGGCGACGGTCGGTACGGCGCGGGATGCCACAGCCGGTTGATGCCCCACACGGCGCTGACGACGATGGCTAACATCGCCGCGAGAAAGAAGGCGCTGAAGCGCGGGCGTCTCAACGTGCTGGAAAAGCTGGTCAGGGCGCTGATGCGCGGCGTGTGCGCGGCGGGCGGAATTCGTTGTGTTATGACCTGCTCGATGTTGTTCAGCGTCTCGCGCACTGCGTGCAAGTCGGCGATCAACTCCCCGGCTGACTGGTAACGATGTTCGGGTCGTTTAGCCAGCGCCTTCAACGTGATGCGGTCCAGTTCCGGCGTGATCAGCGAATTGAAGCGCGACGGCGGCGGCGGGTCGACATGCAGAATCTGCGCGCACACCTCAATCGGGTTGACGCCGGAGAAGGCGGGCCGTCCGGCGACGCACTCGTAGAGCACCGCGCCGAGCGCGAACAAATCACTACGCGCATCAACCGGGGCAGCGATGGCCTGCTCCGGCGACAGATAGAGCAGCGTCCCGATGACGGAGTTGCTGCGGGTCTGCGAAGCCATCAGCGTCGGCGCCTCGATGTCGGAATAGCCGCCGCCTTCCCCCTCGACCTGCTTCGCCAGCCCGAAGTCGAGCACCTTCACTTCCTGACGGTGATTAATCATCACGTTCGACGGCTTGATGTCGCGGTGGATGATGCCGTTGCGGTGCGCTTCGGCGAGCGCCTCGGCTACCTCCCCGACGATCACGACGCCGCGCTGAAGCGTCAGCGAGCCTTCGCGCAGCACCTCGCATAAATTACTGCCGCTGACGAACTCCATCACGATGAACGGCTGACCCTCGTCGGTCTCGCCATAATCGTAGACGGTCGCAATGTGTGGGTGTGATAAGGCCGAGATGGCGCGCGCCTCGCGCAGAAAGCGTGCGCGGTAACCCTGCTCGTCGCCACCGGCGTTAGAGAATTTGACGGCGACGCGCCGCCGCAGGCGGACGTCTTCGGCGACGTAGACCACGCCCATCCCGCCCTCGCCGAGTTTGTCGGTAATTCTATAATGGGAGATTGTTCGACCGATCATGATTCCGGAAGTCCCTGAGCGCCGCGGGGTGTGAATGGGAAGGGACGGGAAAGACGCGGATCAAAAGAACGTCCGAGACGGCTTCGTAAGCAACGACGCCAAGTGAGTAGCAGCGCGACAGACGGGCATACTAAGCTAAAGTCGACACCTTTTCAATAGATTGCCGCGAAGATGTATTCAGGAATCGTGGATTCGAGTCGGAAGCGCGCCGCGCCGCCACCGCTGGTGCTTCGTGCGTGCATCGCGCGCGCATCGTGTTGTATGCTCTGCGGCGTCTCCTCTGCTTTTTCCTGCACACACATCAACGGAGGTTATTTTGATGCGCTCGGCGATCAATAAATTACTGGTGTCAACGTGTTTCGTCCTGCTCCCTGCCGCGCCGCTGATCTGTGTTGAAGCACAGCCTCGCGCGGCGGCTGCACCCAAGTCATCGTCATCATCGGCAACAGAGTCGACGACGAAAAGCCCGGCCGCAAAGGCGCTCCATGCGCTGTTCGACGCGGAGTGGGAGTACACGCTTGAGCAGAATCCGACGTGGGCATCGAGGCTCGGCGACCGCCGCTGGAACGACCGTTGGAATGACTCCAGCCTCGACGCGATTCAAAAAAGACAGGCCCACCGCGTCGACACTCTGGCACGCCTTAAACAGATCGACCGCGCGCAACTCTCGCCGGACGATCAACTGAACTACGACCTATTCAAACGCGAGTCCGAAGAAGATGTCGCGGAACACAAGTACCGTCTCTACCTGCTGCCGCTCAACCAGCGCAACGGCATCCAGACGACGGACGAGTTGGTGACGTTGCTGCGCTTCGAGACCGTGAAGGATTATGAGGACTGGGTGGCACGCCTGCGCGCCTTCCCGGTCATGATGGAGCAGACCATCGCGTTGATGCGCGAAGGCGTTCGCGCGCGCGTCCTGTGGCCGAAGGTCATCATGCAGCGTGTGCCCGCGCAGATCGACAAGCAGATCGTCACCGACCCGCAACAGAGCGGCTTCTATCGTCCGTTCAAGTCGTTCCCCGAATCGATTCCGGCGGCGGAGCGCGAGCGGCTCGTGAAGAGCGCCCGCGAGGCCATCGCGACCAACGTCATGCCCGCCTACCGGAAGCTGAAAGAGTTCTTTGTCGGCGAGTATCTGCCGGCCTCGCTCGAACAGGTCGGAGCGTGGCAGTTGCCGCAAGGGCAGGAGTTCTACGGCTTTGTGGCGCGTCGCTATACGACGACCGATCTGACGCCGCAACAGATTCACGAGAAGGGTTTGAGCGAAGTCGCGCGCATCCGCGCCGAGATGCAGGCGATCATGCAAAAGGTCGGCTTCAACGGCACGCATAAAGAGTTCTTTCAGAAATTGCGCACCGACAAGCAGTTCTACTATGACTCGCCAGAAGAACTGCTGACCGCTTATCAGGCGATGACGCGGCGCATCGATCCGTTGCTGGTTAAAGTTTTTAAGAAGCTGCCGCGCACGCCCTACGGCGTGATCCCGATTCCGGCCAACATCGCGCCCGACACGACGACCGCCTACTACAACCAGCCGGCGGCTGACGGCTCGCGCGCCGGACTCTACTACGTCAACCTCTATAAGCCGGAGACGCGACCGAAGTACGAGATGATGGCGCTGTCGCTGCACGAAGCGGTGCCGGGTCATCATCTGCAAATCGCGCTCGCGCAGGAACTCGGCGACATTCCGAACTTCCGGCGCTATGGCGGCTACACCGCGTTCATCGAAGGCTGGGGTCTGTATGCCGAAAGTTTGGGCGACGACATGGGACTTTACGACGATCCATACTCGAAATTCGGCCAACTGACTTACGAGATGTGGCGCGCGGTGCGACTCGTCGTCGACACCGGGATGCACCACATGAAGTGGGACCGACAAAAGGCCATCGACTACTTCCTCGACAACGCGGCGAAGTCAGAGAACGACATCATCAACGAGATCGACCGTTACATCTCTAACCCCGGCCAGGCGCTCGCCTACAAGATCGGCGAATTGAAGTTCAAAGAGTTGCGTGCCCGCGCCGCCCGCGCGCTCGGAGACAAATTCGACGTGCGCGACTTTCACGACATGGTGCTCGAATCGGGGGCCGTGCCGCTCGACGTGCTGGAGCGAAACGTTGATGCGTGGATCAACTCGCGGACGAACAGCCGGATAACAGAGCGCATAGATAGCAAGCCGAAAGCCAATGCAAAGCAGAATGTGGGCGGTAGGCAGTAAAGTCGAACCATCAAACAGGAAGACCGCCCGGAAACTTTTATAGACTTCCGGGCGGTCTTCTCTTCGGCCTTATAAATTAACTACGAAGGGCGCGGGCAAATTGTAAGTAGAAGCAATTCGAATATTGTCAGGACATATCGATCACCTAAGGAGCCACCGAATAAAGTATAAAAGTCCAACAACAACGAGCATAAAAAATATGAATCCGAAATTGAGAATTGCATTCATCTTTGCCATATTCTTGAATGAGGACTTCGGTGCTTTCATATATTTTACAGCTAACCGGTTTAAAGAGGAAAAGAAGGTTGATGCGTCCCTTATAGATTTGATCGATATAAATTGGGACTTGCGGCTTTCTGACTACTAACAAGAGGGCTTATATGCTCGCTAGTCGTGCGTGTCAATGAAATTTTTCATTAAAAAAGCGGGTCATATCTTTGATTGCGGTAAAACTAAAGATGACTTAATCAATCGTATTTCGGAACTAAGCGCTGATGAACGAATTCAGAATATACGCACCCGCACGCGGGGACGATGAATCAAGCGGCATCGCTTGGCTTCCCGATCTTCTCTTCACGGGCGGAAAATTTGAGAGTGGGATCGCGCTCGTATGCGGTGAGGACGGTCAAATCAAAAGCCTCACGCGCGAAGTGGAAGGCGCCAGCCGTATCGTGCGCCTGAAGAACCGCGCGCTCATGCCCGGCCTCGTCAACGCTCACTCGCATGCCTTCCAGCGGGTGATTCGCGGGCGCACCGAGTATCGTTCGGCGGCGTCGCGCGATTCGTTCTGGACGTGGCGCGACGTGATGTACAGCGCCGCCGCGCGCCTTACGCCGGAGGAAGTTTATGACGCCTCGCGGATGGCGTTTCTTGAGATGGCAATCGGTGGCATTACGGCGGTCGGCGAATTTCACTACCTGCACCACGCGCCTGATGGCCGCCCATACGGCGACCCGAACCTGCTCGCCAAACAGATTATCCGCGCGGCGCGCGACGTGGGCCTGCGCGTCGCGCTGCTGCGAGTCGCCTACACTCGCGCCGGTTTTCAGAAGCCTCCGGACGCGCGGCAGGCGCGATTCATTGAGCCTGATCCGCAGACTTACTTGCGTCACGTCGACGAGTTGCAGAACCATTTAATGCGCGAGGACGAAGGCCGGCACGGCGCAGGCGCGTGGGTCGGCGTCGCGCCGCACAGCGTCCGCGCCGTGCCGCTCGATTTCTTGCGCGAGGTCGGCGCGTTCGCCGACGAACGTCGACTTCCCTTTCACATGCACGTCGCGGAACAGCCCGCCGAAGTCTCCGCATGCATCGCGGAGCACGGTCGCACGCCGGTCGCGTTGCTTGCGGACGAAGGATTATTGAACGCGCGCTTCACGGGCGTGCATGCGATTCACGTCACGTCGGAGGAAATCTCTGCGCTCTCTTCGGCGCGTGCCCGCATCTGCGCGTGCCCGACGACTGAGCGCAACCTCGGCGACGGCATCATCCCCGCCGACCGATTCTTCGAGGCGAATGTTCCAATCGCGCTCGGCACCGACAGTCATACGCAGATTGATCTGCTGGAAGATGCGCGCGAACTCGAATACCATCTCCGGCTGCAAAAGCTGGAGCGCAACATCCTCGCGCCATCGAGCGAGACGAACGACTCACCATCCCACGGCAACGATGAAAAGCGCGCCGCCGCGACGACGAACATTTCGGCGCTCGCCGCGCGACTCTTTGATTGCGCGACGATTCACGGAGCGGCAAGCATCGGCGCGCCGGGCGGTGAGTTGACCGTCGGCCACCCCGCGGATTTCTTCACCGTCTCGCTCGATGATCCATCGATTGCCGGGTCGAGTCGCGACGACCTGCTCGCGGCGATTCTTTTTTCGCTGGCGCGCACCGCCGTTCATGATGTAGTCGTCGGCGGTCACACAATTATCGACGACGCGCGGCATCGTCAAAGTTCCGAGATCGTCGAGCGCTTTGCGGCGCTTCAACAAAGATTGTGGGGGAAGAGATAAGGATGAGTTTTGAGCAAAGCGACGCGCTCGTATCAAACGCCGGGACGCTTGTTCATAATCCGCGCGGCGTCGAACAGACGCTGGCCGATTTGGTGCGCATCGACTCGCGCTCGTCGCTCACGAACCGCGAAGTAATCATGTACGCCGCCGCGCGACTCGAAGCCGACGGCTTTCGCATCCAACACTTCCCCTACACCGACGAGCGCGGCGTCGAGAAGTTGAACACGGTCGCCGTCACGCCGCACGTCGACCTCGGCGCGGAGGTCATCGAACTGGCGCTCGTCGGCCACACCGACACCGTACCGTTCGACCCAACGTGGACGGAGGCCCTCACTTTGAACGCGCGCGACGGGAAACTTTTCGGGCGCGGCGCGTGTGACACGAAAGGCTTCGTCGCGGCGGCGCTCACGGCGGTTGAGCAAGTGGATTTAGCAAATCTCACGCGCCCGCTCGCCGTCGTGTTGACGGCCGACGAAGAGGTCGGGTGTCTCGGCGCGAAACGGCTCGCGGACGCGCGCCCGTTCGCCGCGCGCTACAGCATCGTCGGCGAGCCGACATCTTTGCAGCCGATTCGCGCGGGCAAGGGTTACTGTCTCGCCGAAGTAAGTTTACGCGGGCGCGAGGGGCACAGCGCGTACCCGGCGCTCGGCGCGTCCGCTATCTTCCGCGCGGCGCGCTTGATCTCGCGCATCGAGGCACTCGCCGAAAAGCTTAAACTGATGGAGACGCATGCTGCCTTCGACCCGCCGCATACGACCATCAACGTCGGCCTCATCAACGGCGGCACAGCGAAGAATGTCCTCGCCGGCGAATGTCGCTTCACGCTTGAATGGCGCCCCGTGCCGAATCAACACCCCGAGCACGTCATCAACCTGATCAAGCGCGAGGTCGAAAGTTTGCGCGACGACGACGAAGGCTACGACTGCGAGATTGATGTCATTCGACTTGACGGCGGCACCGAGACGCGCGCCGACTCGCCGCTGGTGCGGGCGTTGGAAGAGGCCACCGGCAAGCTTGCGGGCGCGGTCGCGTTCGGCACCGAGGCGCCGCAGATGGCCGCGCTCGGCGCCGAGCCGGTCGTCTTTGGCCCCGGCGATATCCGCGTCGCACATCGCACCGGCGAGTTCGTCCCCGTTGATGATCTTCATCGGTGCGTGACCGTCCTTAAAACTATGGTCGAGCGTTTTTGCGCGGGCGGGAAATGATTAGACCTCTTGCAAAAATCAATTGCCATGTTTAGAGGCGGGCTGCGCCCGCCGGTGCATGGTTAAATGTAGCGCGCACCGGCGGGCGGAGCCCGCCTCTAAACAAACGGATTTTTTACTTTTGCAAGAGGTCTATTGTTAAGCGATAGGGGTTCGAATCGGCTGAGTACCGCATTGGCTTTCACGTACCGAGCGGGCGTGAGGACTTACAAGCTGACGGCCACGGCGCATCTCGCTGACGACTTAAGTTCGCGGCCACGGCGGGGCATCTCCGCGCCGCAGCGTGGCATCTTCATTCAGTCCCGATTAACTTTCCAATTAACTTCCATGAGTAATCACAAGCCATTCATCGTTCGCGAATTTTTCCTGTGCGCGCTTCTGCTCGCCGGCGTGTTGACGTGGAGCGTCGGGGCGCAAACACAATCGCCCGCCGCGCCTCCGCTGACGAACGAGGAGTTCGTGCGCCTCGTTCGCCAACTGCCCGCGCGCCCGTCGATGCGCGACGAGATCGTGACCGAGGTGCGGCGGCGCGGTATCGGATTCCCTTTGACGAGCGGGCTGCGCTCATTGTTGGCGACGAAGAGCGGCAATGATGCGCTGCTGCGGCGGACGCTCGAAGAAGCGGAGCGGCGGCGCGTCAACCCAGTCGCGGCGGCGCTGCCGTCCGAGGCCGAAGGAGCGAACGTCCTCGCCGAAGCGCGCGCGGCGACCGATGCGGCCGTCCGGGCGATGCCGGATTTCGTCGTCAAACAGCAGGTCGTCCGCGCCTATGCCCGCGGCACGACGCAGAACTGGAAGGTCGATGACCGGCTGACGGTCGCGGTCAGTTTTCGTGTGAAGGAAGGCGAGCAGTATCGCGTGCTCGCCGTCAACGGCTTGCCCGTCGCGTCTGACAGCCCGGCGAGCGGCAACTACACCAACCTCGGCGGCACCAGCTCGACCGGCGAATACGTCTCGCGCCTCGCGATGCTGTTCGCGCCGGAGAGTCAGGCTGAATTCAAGATGGTCGATACCGACACGTTGCGCGGGCGCCGAGCCATCGTCTACGAGTACGAGATCAAGCGCGAGAACTCGCGCGCGACGATTACCTACAATAACGAGCGTTCGGTCATCGTCGGCAACCGCGGGCGCGTGTGGATCGACCGCGAGACGTTCCGCATCCTGCGTCTCGAAATCATCTCGACCGACATCGCGCCTGACTTCCCCGTCACGGCGTCGAGCAACGCGATTGATTACGACTGGGTGACAATTGCCGAGCGTCAATACCTGCTGCCCGTCCGCGCGGTACTTGAGATGACCGCCGCCCAGCGCGGCGAAACCTTTCAGACGCGCAACGACATCCGCTTCCGCGGCTACCAGAAGTTCGGCACCGAAGTGCGCGTGCTTGAAGAAGACATCATCGACGAGGAGTTAGAGAAGAAACCCTAGAGTCGAAGTAAAAAGGCAAAAGTAAAAAGGTAAGGCTCAATAGCCGATTCAGGGAGTTACGCGAGTAACAGCGCGAGAAGTGATCCCAAGAGTGCTTTCCCGCGTTTGCGCACGTTATGCACGAATTCAAAGAAGCC
>JACDEG010000609.1 GCA_013816505.1 Pyrinomonadaceae bacterium
GGCGGTGCGCGCAGATCTCGTTAAACCGCTCTACACGCTCAACTCAACTGCGTAATCCCTAAGATATAAGAAGAGAAGGGTCGAGTCTGATTCCTGATGTCGTCAACGTCTATTGGCCTCAGACGCCCGCGTCTGAGGCGTGGGTTATGCCGCCGGCGGCGTCCATCGAGTGGCGCTCGATCTTGAGGTAGAGGCCGCGGCGTGTGAGGCCGAGTTCGCGTGCGGCACGCGAGATGTTGCCGCTGTGCTTGCGCAAGGCCTCGGTCATCATGCGACGTTCAAGGTTGGAGAGCGCGTCTGCGAGCGACAGTCCTTGATCGAATGCTTCGGCGGCAGCCGTCCCGAATGAAGAGGCGGGCGAGAGCGATGTCGCCGCGGTGGTGATACGCTTCAATTCCGGCGAAAGGTGGTCGGGCGTGATGATTGTCCCGTCCTCGGCGCGCGCGACGATGCGTTGCACCTCGTTGCAGAGTTGACGGACGTTGCCCGGCCAATCATTGACCATCAACAGGTCGACGGCCTGTGGCGTGATCTGCATATCGTGGCGGTCGAACTTCGTCGAATAATGATCGATGTAATAATTGACGATGGTCGGAATCTCCGAACGCCGTTCGCGAAGTGGCGGCACGCGCAGTCGGATGACGTTCAGGCGGTAGTACAGGTCTTCGCGGAAGCGCCCGTCCGCGACCATTCCTTCGAGGTCGGTGTTGGTCGCAGCGATGATGCGCACATCGACCTTCAGCGGGCGCGACTCGCCGAGCGGCTGAATCTCGCCCTCTTGCAGAAAGCGCAACAACTTCGGCTGAAGGTCGAGCGGAAGGTCGCCAATCTCGTCGAGAAACATTGTGCCGCCGGCGGCGGTGCGAATCACGCCGGGCGAGTCGGAGACCGCTCCGGTGTACGCGCCGCGCCGGTAGCCGAAAAGATAACCCTCGGAGAGTTCTTTCGGGACGGCGGTGCAATTGAACGGCACGAAAATTTTGGAGCGGCGCGACGATAGCGCGTGAATCGCGCGCGCGACTAACTCCTTGCCGGTCCCGGACTCTCCGGTGACGAGCACCGTCACGTCCGAGGAGCGAATCTTGTGCACCTCATCGACGAGGCTCGTCATCGCCGGGCTGGAGTGGATGAAGCCGGGCATCAGGCTGGCCCCCACGAGCGGGCTGGAGTCCTGCGTGACGCGCCCCATCCGCACGCGAGCCCTCAGCGCGCACACGTCCATCCCCAGCTCGACGACGCGCAAGAGCGGTTCGAGTGACGCGCCGCCGGGTAGCACAGAGCGTTCGCGCGGCGAGATAAAGAGCGTCGCCGGCGGGGCGTTCGGCGCGTGCAACTGGATCACGGTTGCGTCCTGCTGCCGGCTGAGTTGCTCGCGGTCGGCATCGCTTTTCACATCGTCAAAAGCTTGCGCCAGGCGGGCGCGCTCGACGCCGCTGAACCCGTGAGCGGCGACCACCTTGGCGTGCCCGTCTTCACTCGGCTCGACGATCAAAACCCGCCGGGCGCTGGTCTCTTGGTGGACGACAGCGGCCAACTCCCGCAGCAGCAATTCGCGCGACGCCACCGCCTCCGCCAGCCGGAGCGTGAGTAACTGCGAGAGTGTCGACCGCTCGGTGTGCGCTTCGACTGCGCGCGGCTCAATTGCAGCCAGTGCCGCTTCGGCGCGCTTCAGATCGAGCCGCGCGCCGAGTTCGCCGAAAGTGCGGGTCGCGAGCGTGAGATGTTCGGTAGCGCGCGGGCTGTTCGTGGAAGCGTAGGCGCGGCCAAGCCAATAGTGCGCCCGTGCGCCGCGGTAGCGGTCGCCGAGCATCTCGAAGATCGAGACGCTACGCCCCAAGTGGTGCGTCGCCAGCGTCGGGTTGTCGCGCGCCAGTGCGAGCATGCCGAAGACGCGCTGCGCGTCGCCTGCGATGGCCAGGTCGGTCGGTGACTCTAACGCATCTCCAACCACTTTTTGCAGCAGCGCCGCACACTCTTCGGTGTTTTTCGCCTGGAGGTATGCCTCCGCGAGAATCAGGCTCGATTCGCAAATCGCCTGGCGGTCCCCGACGCGCTCGGCGACGGCCAGCGCCCCTTCGGCATGGATGAGCGCCCCGGCTGCGTCGTCCATCGCCAGATGGCAGCGTGCCTGCGTGCGCATCGCCTGCGCCACGTGCCACTTGTTGCTGTCTTCCGTTGCCAGCGTGATCGCGCGTTCGATGTACTCGCGCGCTTCGTCGAGGTCGCCGCGTAGCATTTGCAACTCACCGAGCGAGTCAAAGATCGTCGGGGTCTCGCGCCCGCGCACTTCGGCTTCGAGCGAGAGCGCAAGCGCGCGTTGCAGCGCCGTGTGGGCTTCATCCCATTTGCCGATCAGCGTCAGGTTGATGCCGAGATTGTTGTAGCCCACCGCAGCGTTGGATTTGTGCTCGATGCGCTCGTAATAGTCAATCGACCTTTCGAGCGCGCGGATGCCTTCTTGAGGGCGCTTGAGGTACCAGTAAGCTCCGGCGAGACAATTATAAACCTTGCCAAGAAAGTAAGGCGCGGGACGCTCGCCGACGAGTTTGAGCGCCTGCTCGAAATTTTCGAGCGACGTGTCGTAGTCACCCTCACACACGTCGGCGATGGCAATGCCGAAGTATGCCTCCGCCATGCCGCGCCAGTCGCCGGTGCGCCGAAAATGTTCGAGGGCTTTATGCGAGTGGTCGCGCGCTATCGGGTACTCGCTGATGCTGCGGTAGACGCGCGAGATGGCCGCGTAGACCGTGCCCAACTGGGCGTCCGGCCCGCCCTCTGAAATTTCACGCAGCGCCGCGTTCAACAGCGCGAGGGCCTTTGGATGGTCGCCGGTATAGTTGTAGGAGAGTCCGATGCGCACGCGGGTGGCGAGCGCCGTTTCAGCGTCGAGGCGGGCGCGCGCCTCCGGCGCTTCGTACATCGCCACCGCATCAAGCGATTCGCGGTAGTGCCCGGTCATCTCCAGCGCTTCGGAGAGCAACACCCGCGCCCGCGCCAGTAAAGATGCGCTGAGTCCGGACCGCGCATCGATCACGCGGCGCAGTCCGGACTCAGCGGCGCTCGATTGCCCGCGGTCAAGTAAGTCGCGCGCTTCTTCAATTGTTTTGACAAATGTCAGCGACGGCTCGCCGCGCCGCCGTGGTAAGCGCCGCGCCGGTGTCGCATAAAGGAAGCTGTGTTTAACTGCCGCTTCCTCCTTGTTGGCTGTCGAGGGTGCGGCACTGTCGATTGGCGAACCTGGTTTCATCAGCATAGGACTTACGCAGTTGAAATAAACTCTGGTTGAAAACAAAGGACTTAGCTGAAATACGACTCCCCGTAAGTTGTTGATTCTTCGTTCAACTGCGTAAGTCCTAAGCAAACTTCCGCTCAGCGAAAACCCGTCGCTTGGTGAAATAATCTATCGTAATTAACGGGGCAAAGGAAGGATGCCTGGGCTGGGGTTCGAACTGAGCATCTTTCAGACACTACCCGATGCATGAACCTTCCAGACTCTAGCATAGCTGGGTTGAGATTCCTACCGCGCTTTCTGCCGGTAACTGTTCAGAGTGTCAGGTAGGAGCGGCTAACAT
>JACDEG010000153.1:0-8134 GCA_013816505.1 Pyrinomonadaceae bacterium
TCTGAGAGCCTGCTCCGGTGTATCGTAAGCGCCGATACCGAGCAACTTCGCCGCGTGCGCCATTCGTTCGGGGCCGAGCTTGACGGCCATCTGCGCGAAGTATTGGTTGCAGGAAACTTCGTAGGCGGTATCGACGCCGATGCGTCCGTGAACCTCGCTCGGCCCCTGGTCGTCGAAGATGACTTTCGCGCCCGGCTGTGCGACGTAGCCGTTGCCGCTGCACACCAATTCATCAGACCCCATTCCGGCCAGATACGCGGCGATCATCGTGACGGTTTTGAACGTCGAGCCGGGGACGTAGTAAGTGCCGAGAGCGCGGTTGACCAGCGGATTCTCGCGCTTGTTCGCTTCGAGCCTGACCCACGTCTCCGCGCTCTGCACCTCTTCCAGGCTGTACGACGGCTCGCTGTACATCGCCAGCACTTCGCCGGTCTGCGGATTGAGAATCACGACCGCGCCGTGCCGTCCCTTGAGTTGCTCGACGACGGCCTTCTGCAATGCGGCGTCGATGGTCAGTCGCGCGTCGAGCGACGCCGGCTGTTTAATGTCGCGTTCAAGCACGAGGTCGAGCGCCTCCGGCATCGCCCCGCTCTGGATGCCGAACAGAGCGCGTTCGAGTCCGGCATCGCCACGGTCGGAGCCGAATATTTGCGCGAACTCACGGTCAAGTGGGTAGTCGCGCGAAATCCTCCCGCCGGAGTCGCGTCGATAAAGCGCGAGCGCGCGGTCGAGACTGCCGGAGCGATCAAGAATCCAGCCGCGCAACGTCGATTCCGACAATCGCCGGTTGCGCAAATCTTTGTAGCTCAATTCCTGGAAGCGCTCGTTGCGGTCTTCGGCGTAACGCGCCCAATAGACATGAAAGCCGAACACCGTCAGCGCCATCAACACGAACGCCCAGCGCAGCGCGTGCAGTCCGCGATTGGTCGAAGTGACGCCAAGGCGCTGACGTACTTCGTTCGGCAAATCGGCGGATGCAATCGCGCCGAGCGGCGAGCGCGAGCGGCGTGTGCGACGCAGCAGCGAAAGGCCGAGCCACAACACCAGCAACGCGAAGCCGCCGGCGTAGATCAGCGTCAGCAGCGCAGGTTGTTTTTCAGGTAGAGCTTGAAGCAACATTTTAATTCGATGCGTGACGGTGGCGGATGGTGAACTGATACTCAGGTATCAGAGCAACAGCCATCAAACAGTTTTGAGTTTTCAGTTTTAAGTTTTGAGCTGAAAACCGAAAACTCAAAACTGTTTACTGCTTTTTGAGTCTCACTTCCACATCGCCGAAGCTGACGACGTCGCCGCTTTCGATCTGCCGCGCTTCGCCGTAAGCGATGCGGCGACCGTTGATGTACGTGCCGTTCGTCGAGCCGGTATCGGCGACCAGTATCGTCCCCTCGCGGTTCATCAACAGCGCCGCGTGTATCTTCGAGACGCTGGGGTGGTCGAGACGCAGGTCGTTGTCCGTCGCCCGCCCGACGTTCATCCGCCGCCCGCCGGGATTGAACGCCAGCATCGCCGCTACGCTCGCTGCGCCGCCCGGATAAGTGATGCGCGCGGTTGTCGGTACACCACCCGTTTCTTTTGGCGGGGCCGTTGGGTTGGAGATTCCTTCCGCGACGCGACGCTGTTCTTCATCCTGTCGTTTCAGTTCTTCTTCAAACTCACCAAAGGTCGGGTCGACCGTAATCCCGGTGGTGAACAGATCGACCGCCGTCTCGACCTCGATTGAGGCCAGTGTGCGCAGGCGCTGGTCGTTGATGTGGTCAATCGCCGCCGCGAGGATTTCGTGCTCCAACTCTTTGATCGTCTCCGGCGGCGCTTCCGAGTGCGTGCCCCACTCGACCTTCAGCTTTAAGTGGTGCGGTGCGACGCGCCCACGGTTGCCGTCGCTGCGGGCGCGCTCGTCAATCAAACGCTTCATCCGGTCGATTAGCTTTGAGGTGGTGAAATTAGCCGAGGCGTCCGGCTCGCGGCCTAGCTTGCGGTCCATCACCGCGCCCATGCTGTCGAGCATGCGACGCATCAGACGCTCTGCAAGCGCCTCGTCACGTTTCTTTACAGGCTCTTTGCTCATACCGCTCTTATACGAAAAACCGCAACCGAATGGCGACGGGAAATCAATTATGTAGCCAGACCGCGCGCTTTGCAAAAACCGCGGTCAGGATGTCACGAAAGTTCGGAAAAAGGGAGAGTGATCAACTTGATTTTGAATCGCGATTATTTTAGCGGAATGCGGGTCTCGATTTGGACACTCAACTGCACAGATTCCCGCGCTGCCGTGCGGCTTCGTAAAGGATGACGCCGAGCGCGACGGCGACGTTTAAGCTTTCGACCGGCGCGCGCATCGGAATTTTAATTCGCTGGTCGGTCGCCCCCGCCTCATCCGTCGTCAGTCCACGCCCTTCTTCGCCGAGGATAATCGCGCGCGGCGTCGTCCAGTCAATCCCGGTGTGCGTCTGTCCGGCCCGGACATCCGTGCCGACGGTGCCGATGTTGCGCGCCGCGCACCATGCGAGGGCATCCGCGAAATCGACATCCGTCCATAGTGGCAGGCGCAAGGTTGAACCCATCGCGCCGCGGAGCGCCTTCGGTGAAAAGCAATCGGTCGAGCCGGCGATCGTGATGACGCCGGTCGCACCCGATGCCTCCGCCACGCGCAACATCGCGCCGGCGTTCGCGGGGTTGTTGATGCGGTGCATGATGACGAGGAGCGGCGCGGACGCTTCGCGTGCGGCGTCAGTTTCATGCGGGCCGACCGTCTGGTGCGTGGCGACGATTGGTCGCGGTTCAACTTCGATGCGTCGCGCGAATGTCTCGCGGTCGGTGCGGGGCCGCTCGGCCAGCACGATGATGCCCTGCGGCGTTTTAGTATCGGAAAGAGAAGCGAATAACTTTTCATCGACCTGCGCCGCTCGGCGATGCGCCCGCTCGAAGGCAGCGAGGAGGTCTCTTCCGCGCTCATCATCAAACAGCTTTTTTGTGAACAAGACGGCGTCAATCGTCAAAGACGAAACGCGCACCGCTTCTTCGCACAAGCGTAAGCCTTCGAGAAAAATCAATTCGCTCTCTCTGCCGTCACGTGCCGCCCGCGCCCGTTTAAGCAGAGAGTTGTCGCGACTGTTGATGGTTTCGGATTGAATCACCGCGCAAGGGCCTCCGCGTCGTTCAACTCAATCTCCGCCCACACCGGCCAGTGATCGGAAACGCTCAGGGGGCGAGCCACACCGAAGCGTGTGACGCGCGCGCCGCGCACAAAAATCCAGTCGGCGTGAAGCCGGTAGAGTCCGGCGCGCCACGTCGCGAGGCCGGTCGCGAGCGGCGTCGCGTATCCGTGATCTTCCAGCAGGCGTCGTGTCGCACTGCGCGATTGCGGGGTCAGTGTGTTGAAATCGCCGAGCAACACCGTCGCGTCACCCGCGCCGGCCAGTTGTGCATCTTCCAGAATCGCTTCGTGCTGTGCCAGTTGCCCGGCAGTATCGGAGTGCGGGTCGATGTGCGAATTGAAAAAGTGAATCCGCTGTGACCCGACCTTGACCGAAGCGGCAACCGCCAGCCGTGGTCGCCACACGCACTCCGACCACGGAAGCTCGATTCGTCGCGGTCTCTCCAGCGGCAGTCGACTGAGTAACGCGACGCCGGTCGCACCGGCCTCACCCGCCTCGATGTGTTCCTCGAAATCGAGATACCACTGCTTCGGCTTCGGCGCTTCTTCTGCCGGTGTCGGCGACGCGGCGTGCGCATAGTTCATCTTCAGAGACTGCGCCAACTCGCGCGCCACGTGTTGCAAGCCCGCGCGCCGCGTGCCGCGGTCAGCCTCCTGCAACGCGATCAAGTCGGCGGGCGGCATCAGTTCACCCATAGTCAAAGCGCGTGCGGCGCGCTCGATGTTGCCCGCGACGAGTTGTGCGCGGCGCCCCGGTCGCTTCATGCCGACGCGGCGCAGCAGGCTGCCGGTGATCAAAAACGACCCGACGCCGTAGCGGATGTTGAAGGTGACGACGACGATTCGCGTGCGTCCGGCGGCGGCGGGTGTCGCAAGGTCGGCGAAGCTGCCGAGTTCGATGGCGGGTTCGATCCGAGGTTCGATCTCCGGCACGGCACGACCGGCAGGGTGACGTCCGCCGACGGTCTGTTCTGTTAACGCTTTGGTGGTGATGGTCATCAATTCGATCTTTGCGAGATTAGCTTGCGACGGGCACAATAACCCGTTCATTAAAAAGTAAAAGCAACGGAAAGGGATTATAGATGATGAGGCGTGTGGTCGCCGCCGTCGACGATCTGATTTTCGCCGCCAGGATTCGCGGGACGGCGGAGCAGCTCGGCGTGCGAATCGATTTTGTGAAGAGCGTCGAGGCCGCGATTGAAAGCGCGGGCGCAGAGAGAAGAGTCGATCTCGTCATCGCTGACCTGCACCCGCAACGCATCGATTCGTTCGCGCTCGCTGAACGACTCAAGGCCGACGAATCGCTGTGCGGCGTTCCGCTCGTCGGCTTCTTTTCGCACGTCCACATCGAGTTGATGCATCGCGCGCGGGCGTCGGGCTACGATCATGTTCTGCCGCGTTCGGCATTTACCAAAAGGCTGGTGGATATTCTTCGGGGTGATTTAGACGGAAGTGAGTGAAACAGTGCCGAGTGATTTAACACAGAGGGCACACAGAGAGTAATTTGAAAGTAAACAGTTTCCAGTTTTCAGCTCAAAACTTAAAACTTAAAACTGAAAACTGTCCACTGGCTGAGATGACTGTCTTAACCGACCGCCGCCGGGGACATCGCATTATGAATCGCGCGCACCTCGTTGACGAGTTGTTCGTACTGCGGAAGGGTCAGCGCCTGCGCGCCATCGCACAGCGCGCGTTCCGGTTGGTCATGCACTTCGACAATCAATCCGTCGGCGCCGACCGCGACGCCCGCCCGCGCGAGCGGCGTGACCATATAATTCTTACCTGTCCCGTGCGACGGGTCGACGATCACCGGCAGATGCGAGATGCGGCGCACCGCCGGGATGGCCGACAAATCGAGCGTGTTGCGCGTGTGCTGCGCGAAGGTGCGGATACCGCGCTCGCACAGGATGACGTTGTAGTTTCCTTCCGCCATGATGTACTCGGCGGCGAGTAGCCACTCGTCGAGCGTCGCGGCCAAACCCCGCTTCAGTAGCACCGGCAGTCGCGCGCGTCCGGCGTGGCGCAGCAGCGAGAAGTTCTGCATGTTGCGCGCGCCGAGTTGGATCACGTCTGCGTAGCGTTCGACCACGTCGAGGCCGTGCTCGTCCATCGCCTCGGTGACGATCTTAAAGCCGTAGGTGTCGCGGACTTCGGCGAGAATCTTCAGACCCTCTTCGCCCAGACCCTGAAATGAGTACGGCGAGGTTCGCGGCTTGTATGCACCGCCGCGAAAGAAGCGCGCTCCGCTGCGGCGCACCGATTCGGCAACCGCGAGTGTCTGCGCGCGACTCTCAATCGCGCACGGCCCGGCAATAATCGCCAATTCGTCGCCGCCGATCTTCGCGTCGCCGACGCGCACCACGGTCTTCTCCGGGCGCAAATCAAGCGAGGTCAGCTTGTACGGCTTGCTGACGCGGATCGCCTCCGCGACGCCGGGCATGTTCTCGAACCGGGAAGCGTCGACCGCGCCCTGGTTGCCTGTCACGCCGATGGCGGTACGCTGCGCGCCCGGCATCGGGTGCGGTCGGTAGCCCAACTCGGTGATGACGCTCACCACGTCTGCGACCTCGCGCTCGGTCGCGTCGACTTTCATCACAATTAACATTTACATCCTCACTTTGGTTTCATTCGATCACAATTGAATAACAGCCGCATCTTGCCTTGGCGGTCACTTTTGCCTGTCCCCTTTTTACTTTTGCCTTATTACTTACATCCTCGCCGGCACACTGATGCCGAGCGTTGCGAGCGCCGTTGTCAATTGCTGACGTGCGATGTGTGCGACGACGATCAATGCCGCGCGCCGCGCCGCGTCCTCTTCGCCGATGATGCGGTGGCGGTGGTAGAAAAGATTGAAAGCGCGGGCCAGTTGGAAGGCGTACTTGGCGAGGTGCGCGGGTTCGGCCTGCGCCGCCGCTTGCGCTACCGCTTCGTCGAACCGCGCTGCCAGAGTCACGAGCGACCATAATTCATTTCCGTCTTCGGTTTCCAGCAGGCGCCGGGTTTCTGTCTGATCCGCGTCGCCTTGAAAGGTTTGCACGGCCTCGGCGAGCGCCGCATCATCCAGTTTGCGAAAGATCGAGTTGGCGCGCACGGCGGCGTATTGGCAATACGGGCCGGTCTCGCCTTCAAACGACAGCGCCTCTTTGAAGTCGAAGGCGATGACCGAATTGCGCGTCCACTTCAACAGAAAATAGCGCAGCGCGCCGACGGCAATGTCGTGCGCGGTTGATTGCTTCTCTTCTTCGGAAAGCTCCGGGTGGCGCGATTCCGTTTCGCGCAGCGCGCCCGCTTCGAGGCGGTTCACAAGGTCGTCGGCCTTGACGCCGAGGCCGCGCCGCCCACTCATCTCGACGAACGGGCGGGCGCGGTCTTCAACACTTAACTCCAGTCCGAGTTCCTCGCACGCCGCCGGCGAAAGCGCGACCATCTCGTAGCCGAGATGCACGCTGGCGGCTTCGCCGATTTGCGGTGCGACCGCGGCGACGCCCTTGCGGACAACATCCTGCGTGTACGACTGGCGCGAATCAATCACGTTGTAAACGATTTGTCCGCCGCCGAACGCGGGCGCAGTAGGCCGCGCGTCCGCTCCGTCCATCTGCTCGCCAGTGGTGGCCCAGACTATGTGCCCATCCGGGTAGTCGCGGAACATTCGATAAGTGAATTTGATGTCGAGCTGACCGAGCTTCCAGAGTTGGTAGCCGATGTCTTTGCCGGTGTAGGTGATCGTGCCGTTCGAGCGGACGATTACTTTATCGGCTTCGTGCTCATCGGTGCTGGTGTGCGTGTCCATCGGCATCACCCAGCAGCCGGCATTACGCCCCTCGGACTCGTAGCGAATCGCGCCGCTGGCTTTTAACTGATCGAATGCCCGCTGCCACATGAAGCGGAGAATCTCCGACTCGCGCGGCAGCAGGTCGTAACGGATGCCGAGCCGACCCATCGTGTCGAGGTGGCGATTGACGACGCGCGTCGCGACATACTCGGCTAACTCGGCGGTCGGGTTCGACGCGGCCTCAATCGCGTGCAGCGTCTCGCCGCGCAGGCGCAGCTTCTCAGGATTCTCTTTCCCTTCGGGGTCACCGTCGCGATAGAACAATCCGACACGCGCGTACAAGTCCCAGCAGTAATAATCGAACGGGCGCTCCGGTGGCAGCGACGCATCAAGCGCGCGCACATCATCGAGCATCATCCGCTCGATGTGCATAAAGCCGACGACGACATCGGCGACCTGGACGCCGGTGTCGTCGATGTAGTTTTGCACCTCGACGCGCTCGCCGGCGGCGCGCAGGATGCGCACGAAGGTGTCGCCGAGGACGCCGTTTCTCAGGTGACCGATGTGCGCGGCCTTGTTCGGATTGATGTTGGTGTGCTCGACGATGAGCTTCGGCCGATTCGACACATCTTCGACGTTGCCGGCGGGCGTGGATTCGACCTCGACGCTCGACGCTGCGAAGCTGCCGAGCAACCGGGCGCGGTCGTAAAAAATGTTGAGGTAGCCGGCGCCGGCGACTTCGACGCGCGCGACGCCGACGGTTGTTTCCAGAGCCTGGCGCAACTCTTCGGCGATGGCACGCGGCGCGCGCTTTTCGCCGGTCGCCTGCTTAATGCGCTTCGCTAATTCGAACGCGACCGGGAAAGCCAGGTCGCCGAGTTCGATGCGCGGCGGAACCTCCGCGCTCACTTGTTCGAGAGTGACGCCGAACATCTCGGTGGCGACCACACGCACCCGCTCTCGTAAATCTTCCCCCAGTTTAAGCAGATTCAAATCGATTCGTTCCATATCTTATTGGCAATCATTAAGTGCATCGTCGAGTGTGATAGCGGTGATAGAAACTGAAAGTATAGCGCAACGTATTTATCTCACGCCAACAGACGCGGACAGTGCGGGCGGTCCTCGCTTGACACTTTCCCGTCGCGCTCTGGTACCATCGCGTTTTATTTTTCACCCGTGTTGGGCTGACAAGCGAACCCTGACTC
>JACDEG010000153.1:8144-11872 GCA_013816505.1 Pyrinomonadaceae bacterium
GCTCAGCTTGAGCCGCCTTTGAAATCCTGAACAAATGAAAATCCTTTACTTTGATTGTTTCGCCGGGGCCAGCGGCGACATGGTGCTCGGCGCGCTGGTTGGTGCCGGCGTCGACGCGAACGAATTGATCGACCGGCTCGCGCTGCTCGACGTACACGGCTACGAAATAAGTTTCGAGCAGGTCGACCGCTCCGGCATCGGCGCGACGTACGCTCGCGTTCGCACGGCGCACGAACATCATCACCGACACCTCGCCGACATTCTCAAAATCATTGATACGTCGCGGTTAAGCGCCGGCGTCAAGGAACGAGCGGCGCGCATCTTTCAGCGACTGGCCGAGGCCGAGGCCCGCGTCCACAACCTGCCAATCGAGCGGATTCATTTCCACGAGGTCGGCGCGATTGATGCGATTGTCGATGTCGTCGGCGCGTGCGTCGGGCTGGAGATGCTGGGCGTCGAGCGCTGCGCATCTTCGCCGCTGCACGTCGGCAGCGGGATGGTCGAGATGGCGCACGGGCGGTTTCCCGTCCCACCGCCGGCGGTTGTCGAACTGCTGCGTGACGCTCCCGTTTACGCGACCGACATCATCGGCGAGTTAGTTACGCCGACTGGCGCGGCGATTATCAGCACCGTCTGCGAAAGCTTCGGTGCGTTGCCGGCGATGCGCGTCAGCGCGACGGGCTACGGCGCGGGCACCAGGGAGTATAAAAATTTTCCGAACGTGCTGCGTGTGATCGTTGGCGAGACGGAGGGCGGCGCAACTTTAGCGTCGTCGAAGGGCGTTACCGAAAAGCTGTTGATGATCGAAACGAACGTCGACGATGCTTCGCCGCAGGTTATCGGCCACGTGATGGAGCGGGCGCTGGAGCGCGGTGCGCTCGACTGTTACTTCACGCCGGTGCAGATGAAGAAGAATCGACCGGGCGTGCTGATCTCGATTCTGTGCGCGCCCGCGGACGGTGAATCGATGCTTGAATTGCTGTTCGCTGAAACGACGACGCTCGGCGTGCGCTCCTACGAAGTCGCTCGACGCGCGCTTGAGCGCGAGATGATGCCGGTCGAAACCGAGTTCGGCACCATTAACATGAAAGTGGCGCGCTACGACGGTCGAATCAACAGCGCAACCCCGGAGTACGAGGAGTGCCGGCTGGCGGCGTACAAGGTGCACCTGCCGCTGCGAATCATCGAAGCCGCCGCCCGCGCCGCTTTCGCGCGCGCGGTTAAGAGTTGAGAAGAACGGGTTAGTCTGACGGGCAAGGGTTATACCGCCCGTCGGCGAAAGGTCAAAAGTACAAAGATGGGCACACGCTTTCCCACCACCGAACCGGATGAAGAGATGGCGGAATCAACGCCGACGCAATTTCCGGAATCTGGCGGCGATGTCGACCTGGATAAAATCGCGCGGGGTGTGCGCCTCATCCTCGAAGGGATCGGCGAGAACCCGGAGCGGCCCGGCTTGCAGCGCACGCCGGAGCGCGTCGCGGAGATGTACGCGGAGTTGACCGCCGGGATGCGCGAAGACCCGCACGAACACGTCGTCCCGCTACCCGGCGACACGCACGACGAGATGGTGATCGTCAAAGACATTCACATCGCCTCGATCTGCGAGCACCACCTCGCGCCGTTTGTCGGGCGCTGCCACATCGCCTACATCCCGAAGCGTGGCCGCATCGTCGGCCTTTCGAAACTGGCGCGACTGGCCGAAACATTCGCGCGCCGTTTGCAGGTGCAGGAGCGTCTGACCTCGGAGATTGCCGACACGCTGTTCGACGGATTGAAGCCGCTCGGCGTGATGGTCGTGATCGAAGCGGAGCATACTTGCATGACGTTGAGGGGCGTCAAGAAACCGGGCGCGATGACCATCACGTCGGCGATTCGCGGCGGCTTCCGCAAAGATTCGCGCACCCGCGCGGAGGCGATGGCACTGATCAAAAGTAAATGAACTCTGACCAAGCCGCCGCCTATATTTTGCCGTCTGCCATTTAACTATCCACCCACGTATGGAAACCTTTTACGTCACGACCCCGATTTATTACGCCAATAGTCTGCCGCACCTCGGCCACCTGTACACGACGACGGTCGCCGACTGTGTGAGGCGGTACAAGCGGCAGCGCGGGTACGATACCTATTTCCTGACCGGCACCGACGAGCACGGCGTCAACATCGAGCGCGCCGCGGCGCGCCACAACCGCACGCCGAAGGAGCATGTCGATTACATCGTCAGCGAACTGAAGAAGATGTTCGCGTCGTTCAATCTCGACACCGAACACGGCGGCTACGACATCTTTATGCGCACCACCGAGCCGTTCCACTATGAAGCGGTCGGGGAGTTCTGGCGGCGCGTCGCGCGCAACACAACGCCGAAGGGGCGCGAGTGTATCTACAAAGGTCACTACGTCGGCTGGTTCTGCGCGGCGTGCGCGACGTTCAAGACCGAGGATGAGTATCAGAAGCCGGCGAGCGAGGGAGACCCGCCGCTGTGCCTCGTGCATGAGACGCCGCTCGACCGCGTGACGGAAGAGAGCTACTTCTTCCGCCTCTCGGACTACGCCGAGACGTTGCTCGATCTATACGAATCGCGCCCAGACTTTATTCGCCCGGAGGCGCGTCGCAACGAAGTCATCAGCTTCGTCCGCTCCGGCCTGCAAGACTTGTCGATCAGCCGCCAGAAGTCGTCCGTCGAGTGGGCGATTCCCGTGCCTGATGACCCGGAGCACACGATCTACATCTGGTTCGACGCGCTGTCGAACTACATCACGGCGCTCGGCTTCGGCAACGAAGAACGCCAGCGCGCACTCGGCGTCGAAAGTTTCGGAAAGTTCTGGCCGGGCCTGCACCTCGTCGGCAAAGACATCCTGCGGCAGCACGCGGTTTACTGGCCGGCCTTTCTGTTCGCGGCGGGTGTCGAGCAGCCGCGCGGCGTCATCGCGCACGGCATGTGGCTCGTTGACGGGCGCAAGATGTCGAAGACGCTCGGCAACACAATTGTTCCATCCGTTCTTCATCGTCATTTCGGTGTTGACGCGGTGCGCTACTTTTGCCTCCGCGAAATGGCTTTCGGGCAGGACTGCAAAGTCAGTTACGAAGCGATTGTCGAGCGCGCTAATTCCGATCTGGCGAGCGGCCTCGGAAATCTCGCGAGTCGCACGCTGACGATGATTTCACGCTATCGCGACAACAGCGTGCCGCCGGCGGAGGTTCCCGAAGAGCGACGCCTCGCGGCGAAGCGCGCCGGGATCGACGCCGACGCGATGGATTTGGCGACTACGCTCGAACACGCGCGCGACCAGGTGCTACAGCACTTCGACGAGTTCGCGTTTCATCGCGCGCTCGAAGTCGCGTGGGGCGTCATCGCGCGCGTCGATAAGATCATCTCTGATGCGAAGCCGTGGGAGTTGGCGAAAAGAGAAGAGCAGCGCGAATTGCTTGACTCGGTTTTGTACCGCGCGGCGGAAACCCTGCGCTGGCTGGCGGTGATGCTCTACCCGGCGATGCCGGAAGCGATGAGCGAAATCTGGCGTCAGCTCGGCCAGACCAGCGATTTGACGCATCAAGACCCGGCTCAATTGCGTTGGGGCGGGCTGATTGAAGGCACGCGGATCGGCGAAGTCGCGCCGGTCTTTCCGCTCATCGACAAGGTGAAAGCAATGGCTGAGATCGCAATGGAAATTACAGAAACAAAAGTAACAAACGAGCAGCAACACACAGAGACGCGCGCGACGCAGGCC
>JACDEG010000154.1 GCA_013816505.1 Pyrinomonadaceae bacterium
GCCGACACCAAGGCAGAAGCCAAACGCGAAGAAGAGCGTCGGCACTACCAGCATCGGCTTCAGGAAAACGAAGCGCGTCTGGTCACCGGATTGACAGCACGTGATGAGCCGATGACACCGCGGCAAGTGGAAACCCTGCGGCGCGTCATCGCGGAGCAACAAGTGAAGCTCGCCGAGTTGATGGCTGATACGAACGCGGAGATGTAATTAGCAGAGGCTGATAAGTAAGGTCGTCGGCACTATGCATCTTTTCAATCCCCTTCTCAGAAGCGAAACGCGTAATGCAGCACGGCGTTGATGCCCGGTGAGTCGATGCCTGAGCCATTGATCCGATAGTTCTTGTCAAAGATATTTTCAACACTGACGAGAATCGTATGACGTTCGTTCAAACGATAACCAAGCCGAGTGTTAAGCGTCGCAAATCCATTTGTGTTCGTATAGAGCGGCACGCTTGTTGTGTCGTTGAGAACAGTCACGCCATTGACTGAAGCGCCTAAAGGTAAGACGCGGTTTTGTACTTGGGGCAGCGTTTCACCTGTGTTCACGAGCCTTAATTCTCCGTTCGCATCTGCCTGAACTAACCCGCGTGCGACGGCACCGTTACGAAAGAATGCAGCGATATCCTGACGCGAGCGTGCGGCTCCTAATCTCTGGTCGCTGACGTCTTCGGCGCTAAAGCGCGTCTGCCGCGACGCTATACTTGAATAAAGCTCAATCCAGAATTTTTGACCCGAAGGTTGCCAGCGCGCTGCGATATAACCTATCCACGGTGGAGCAAATCCCTGAAACCTCGCAGGCTCGTCAGTCCCTCTGATGTTGTTGCGGACATAAGCCGCATTGCCCATCATCAGCCATGAGTGATTGATCTGACTGCGAAATGCCGCTTCAAAGCCGCGTAAAACTACCGGACTGGTATTCTGCCTGATTTGCACGGCACCAGGAGTTAATCCTAAAAACACTTCGCCGTCCGGATTCTGTCTCGTGATTAGCTGCCCGCCGAGCGTTCTGCCGGTCGCACCCTGCGGAAGTCTCAAGTTACGCCGCTCAATCAATCCATTGATCTGCGCGACAAATAATTTCACAGAACCGTCTAAGCGCCGACTCTTGATCTTCAATCCGATTTCGTAGTTATAGAGCGTTTCCGGAGTGAGGGGTTTAAATTCTGCTCCGGCGGCTTTCGCTTCCTGCGCCGTCATTTCAAAGCCGGAAGATGTCAGCCCGATGGCACCGAAGTCGGAGACATTCGGCGCGCGAAAGCCACGATTGACCCCGCCACTGACCGCCAGCCAGTCGGTCGCTTGCAAGACCCCTCCGATGTTAAAAGTTAAATCATCAAGTCGCACGCGCGCATCACTGACGGCGACGATGCCATCGGTCTTGAACGGATTCTGCGACGCCGACTGACGGTAGTTGAAGCGGCTGTACCGCAAGCCCCCGACGGCCCGCAACCGCTTACTGATAATTTCAGTCGAGTCCTGCACGAACAATCCGAGCGAAGTGTAGCGTGCGCCATTCGGATAACGCGGGCGCACAAGGACGCGACTGTCGTTCAGCGGATCAACGTCGGCGCGTTCGGACGTCACGTACTCATCATAGAGTTCTGCTCCGTAGACGAGAACTTGGCGGTTGCCGATGCGCGTTGCGCTCTGTACTGTGTAGCCGTAAGCATCCGTGCGGTTCTGTTCGTCACTAATCGTGCGACGAGGATTGCCGAAGCCTCCTTGAAAGCGTCTGTCATCTCGTTGGCTGTTGATTGAAAATGTCGCAGCCAGATTCTCGAACACGCCCGCCAGTGGTTCAGTGTCTTGACGTTCATAGCGCGCGTAGAAAAAGTTTAGCGTTTGGGGATCGAAGCTGGCGATCAGATTTCCGTTACCGCCGTTCAATTCATCGTAGCGTCGCGCGTTGTGCTGTTCACTGTGTTGGAAGCTGAGCGTCAGGCGCGAAGCTTCCGTCATCGTCCAAATGAATTTTCCAAACCCCGCGTACTGCTGAAACTTTGTATCCAGCAAACGCGATCCTAAAGTTTTAGCATCAAGACCGAGAAAACGAATTGCCGCCGAACGCGAATCCATACCACGACCTGTGCGCAAGTCTTGAGTCGCGTGTGACGCGCCGCCAACGATGAAGCTCGTGCGTTTGGTGGCGGCGCTATAGAAACCTGACAGGTTGCCGGAGAGATCAGCCGAACCGAAGCGCAGATCAACGCCGCCTTGCTGTTGTTTGATTTGTGGATTGAGCAGAGGTTGGAGCGTGAGCACGTTGATCGTTCCGCCGAACGAGTCAGAGCCGTATTGCAAAGCGCTCGGTCCGCGCACAACCTCGACGCGCGCCGCGTTCGCCGGTTCGATCAAGGCGGTAAACTGATTCGGACCGGGACGAAACGTTGAATTGTTGTATCGCACGCCGTCAATCAGCGTGATGATCTGTTTACCCGTCAGCCCGCGTATGAAAGGAGAGCCTTGACTGGAGGATGTCTGCTGAATGGCGACGCCCGGCTCGTTTTGCAGCAACTGTGGGAAGATCACGGCGCGGCGCTCAGCGATTTCCCGCGCCCCGATCACGCTCACACTTTCAGGCACGACAAAGGCTGCCTCACTCTCGCCCCGCACCGCCGTCACCGTGACCTCCGCCGCAAGACTCGCCGTGCCGAGACTGATCGGAGCAATTGCGGAATCACCGGCGATGTTGATTGTCGCCGTGCCGGGTCGAAAACCCTCGGACGAAGCCGTCAGTAGGTAGCTGCCGAGCGGCAGATTACAGACTGCGTATCGTCCTTCTGAATCAGTCTCGGCGATACGTTCAAAGGATGACGAGACGTTCTTAATATGAACCGCCGCTCCGACAATCGCCGCGCGGTTCGCGTCCGTCACCGTCCCAGAAAGCGTGCTTCCCGATTGTTGCTCGTGCTGCGGATACACTGTTTTTGCGAGCGAAACTATGACGAGTAAGACGCTCAGACTTTTGATGAGGTTTTTGTTCATAGACACACCATGTAACTTCATCGAAGCTGAAACACGTTAGCAAAATGGGCGGCGCGTGAAGTCACGCGCCGCCCATCATTTTTTCCAGACGGCATCTAACGTCGACTAACGTTTTGGAGTTGCTTCTTTCTCCACCCGCCGAGCAGTTGTTGACGGTTCTCTCTTAAATCACGATTGTGACGAATCGTCGGGTAAGGAACATCTTCACCCATCAGTCCGCTCCACAAGACTTGATTGAAGCGCTCCGTATCCAGTTTATCTTCGACGCTGAAATCCATTCCATGCATCCGCTCTTCCCAGTAAGCAGGCGTCCGTCGAGGTTTGGCGTACGCTAACACATGCTCATTTGCTGGCAAGCTGTTTTGCGCCGTGCGTGCAGGAAGTGGAAGCTGCGTCGTGCGTAATACTTCAGGCACGATCGCTGTGTAGTTCCACTCGCTCTGATTCAGATCGAAAACATCCGTCATCGGCTCGGTCAAGCCGTCGTTAAGATTGAGCGGCGCGATCCCCAACACATCCTCAATCGTGCGAACCATGCTGACAGTGGTGTAGAATTTCGACACGACCGGCCCTTGCTTAACGTAAGGTCCGACGACGTAGCCAAGGCTGCGGTGAGCGTCAACATGGTCAGGTCCACCTTGGGCATCGTCTTCGATGATGAAGATCAACGTGTTGTTTTTGTAAGGACTGCGCGCAACCTTCTCGACCAACAGACCGATGGCGTAATCGTTATCCGCCATCTGCGTCTCGACTGTGCTGACGCCATCAATCGCCGTCGTGAAGTTGCCGAAGTGATCATGCGGCAAACGCACAAATTGCAAATTAGGCAGATTCCCATTCGCTACATAGGAGTCAAATTCGCGTTCCCACTCCTTAAAAAGCCAGAAGTCAGCGTTGTTCTGGTCGTAGCCGCGAAAGTACGGATCGGTGTTATTCATCAATGCCGGTTTGGTGGCGAACGATTGAATGATCCGCTCTTTGAAAGGATTACGCACCAGAGGGCGCCCGCCCTGAACAAAGAAGCCGTAGTTTCTGATGGTGAGGTTGGCGCGAAGCGCGCCGTCCCATAGATAGCCGGTCCCTGCTTCGCCGGCGGAACTGTCAGGCGCGGCGACATCGCCGATGCCCGGCAAAAGGTCTGGGTCGTTCGGCACCGCCGGGTTGATTGCACGCCGCTCGGCAAGCGTCGGGATGCCGACGTTGAGACCGCGATTGGTGCCTTCCCAATCGTAGGAAAGCCCGCGACCACCATACTGTACGGAAACTGTCTTCTCTGTGAAGTCGGTGGTGCGTGCCGCTGTCGTCCAGTTCCAACCATCACCGCTGACTTCGCCGCTGTCATGGAAATTATCAAGCGTCACAAACTGGCGAGCTAGTCGGTGATGATTCGGGCTGATCGGCTCAGGGAAAACGGCCAGGCTCGGATCGCCGTTACCTTTCTCTAAGTCGCCGAGAATCTGATCGTAAGTGCGGTTCTCCTTAACGATGTAAATGACGTGCTGAATCCGTTCGCGCAGGGCTTGCATCACGACTTGGTTTCTTTGGTCTTCGGTCGCCGCCGGAAAATCATTATTGTAGGCAGTCTGCCACGTCAAATCTGCCAACTGCGTGGCGTCCGGCAGCGGCAAAGTTAGAAACCCGGCCTTCGTTAACTGCCAGACATACTGATTTGTCGAATTAATCGAGCGACCGGGATTCGGTCCGGCGTTGCTTTTGCCGTTGACGACATAAAGCGTCGAACCATCCCGGCTGAGGCTGACGGAGTTCGGATACCATCCTGTAGGTATCAATCCGATCACCTCACTGCTGGTCTCGCCGAGACGGATGATGGCGACGCAGTTTGTACCGCCGTTGGTCACGAACAGCGTGCGCTCGTCGGGCGATAACTCCAGGCTGTTCGGGCTGCTGCCTTTGAAGTCAGCGGGACGCAGAGCCTCCGGCGCGACCGTCGAAATCCCCTGAACGATTTGATCGGAAGCAGTATCAATGACGGCGACTTCATCGCTGTTGTCGAGCGCGACGTAGAGGCGATCCTGCGCGCGGTTGAAAATCATCTTGTTAGGAACGCCCGTCGTGCGAATTCTATTAATGACCGTTGGCGTAGTGCTGATGTCGAGCACGACGATTTCACGGTCGCGTTGGCTCGAAACATAAGCCTTGTTGTTGCCCTTGATCGCGACCCAGAAAGGATATTCACCGCCCGCAACTCCCGCTTGGGCCGGATTAATTTTGCCTGGTCGCATATCGAGCTCAGCGATTTCCGTGCGAGCTACCGTGTCGATGACGCTCACCGAATCGTTCTCGAAATTGGCGACGAGCAGACGCGCGCCGTTCGCGGTCACGGCGAGTCCGGCGGCAATCGCTCCGACGCCTCCGTTGCCGCTCGTGTGTCCCAGCGGAATCGCGGGCAGCACTTCAGCCCACACGCCTGCGTTATTGCTTGCATAGACGTGGACATTATCGTCGCGTCCGCCGGCAACGTAAAACTTTGTACCGTCCGGGTGCCATGCGATGCCGTTAAAGGTATTCGGAACCTGTAACACCTGACGCTTGACCGGCTGATTATTCGAGATGGCATAAACGAAAACATATTCGTTTGATTCAGCGGCAACTCTGGCTCCGTTCGCGCCGTTGTTGCGGTTATACCCGCTCGTCAAAACGAGCATCGTATTTCCATCAGGGCTTTTCGCGGTGGCTACCGCTTGACCGACGACGAAATCCGGACGAGTCGGTAAGTCAGGATTCATCGTTTGAAAAGTTGAAGTGGGAGCGGCGGTCGGGGTGATCTTCTTGCCGGTCGGTAGCAGTTCACCCGGCAGGATCACGCGCGACGTGGGTTTGATTGTTTGGTTATCGGATTTCGGGCCAACACCGTTCTGAGCCGTGACGCTAATCAACGGCTGGCAACAGATGGTCACAGTCAAGATGGCGAACAGCGATTTCAGCAGGCGACATGTGCTTTTCACAATTTACACTCCTTCGGTCTCTTCAACAGATCAGCGATTTATCATCGACGCCAGACCGCCAAAGAAGACTCCTCCCGGCGGCGGCACGAGCAGACATCGGTGGCGAGTTCTTAGAAAAATGTATCTAAGAGATGAGTGTTTCAAGACAGCAAACATGAGATTTTAGAGGAGAAAACCAATGATGCTGGATATGCCCCTCGAATGAAGAATGCTTTTTCGATCCGATGTCTTCGGAAGTAAAGCACTCTCCTCTCACGTCGAGAGACGCTTGGGGAAGAACTACTCGCTGACGGGGCGGTCTCGGCGGGTGATTCTTTTTCCGTCGTCGTCATGAGCGTTGTGGATGATGTTTCAGACAGTATCCTCGTGCGTCGAACGTCGCTTGCGCACACGCACGGCGACACCGATTATTCCTGAGCCGAGCAGCACCAGTGTGGCCGGTTCCGGCACTGGTATAATCGCTCCAGGGCCGCCGATGACAGTCGTGAAGTTCCCGAAATCAGTGTTCTCAAATCCGGTCTGAACAAGAAAATAATTGATGCCCGTCGTCAACGAGAGCGTGAACCCGGATTGCGTCAAGTTACCTGGCGGAAAGTCGTCATTGGCGAACAGAAAGTTGGTGAGCGGCGTGGCTGGATTGAAGCTGTTGCGGTACAGAATCAGAAACGGGTCATAGCCCGGAGTCGTCGCAATGCTTAAAAACGTGTGCGGCCCGGCGGCGCCCACACTGAATTGAAAGATGCTGTAAGGAACGGCGGTGCCTACAGACGAGAGCGCAGTTCCGGTATCAACTGGACGGTTGAAAGTCGGTGCGCCGGATGTCGTGCTTGAAAAAGTGATGGTATCTGCGGCGGCGGCAGACGAAGTGGCGATGACTGCTACCACGGTAAGCAGCAGCGTTCGGATTGAAGTCTCTATTTTGTTCATTGAAGTAATCCTTCGGTTGGCTGTTCAAGAGCGTGAGATCAACGTACTGATCATTTGTTCGATCAGGTCTGTAGCCCATCGGAAGTTCCGACTCGAACTCGCTATTCCCCAAGTGCAGGCGCAGACAAATAATTCTTCGACGACTTCAGCATCCGTCCTGCAACGAGTTTGTACATCTCAGAAGAAGCCACCCACGGTTGAAGGTGTTTAAACCCGTGCCCGTCACTAATTTTGGTTGGCTTTTGGCGCTTCTTCGCTGCGACTCTCTAAAGTCTTTCAAACGGGCGCTCTGAAGAACATGAGAATCCTGCGTCATCGTTGAGAAGACATGACTTCGGGTTACGTGCACTCTCCAGCTTACATAGACGCGGTAGCGAACTTTGCTCTGTTTCATTGAGAGAATCACGGTTACCAAATCTTTGCTTTAACTGTCCGTAGTGGAAAAGTTGTTGGTGTTCTGCCTAAAGTCAGAGATTAATTCGCACGTGTGAATTACCTTTTAATAAGCAGTTAAATTTTTCTTAACAGGGTTGCGCTGACGGGGAAATCGTCACCACAATTGGTTTTTGCAGCGCGATCAGCGGCATACTTCAGAGGCAGTCTCGAACCATCTGGAAGCGAGAGTTCCACAATAGCGATTGAAGTCCTGACGCGCCGGGCAGTATTCTTGTTTGCTGAGTCAGTTTTGGTTGAAGGATAAAAGCGAGGCGCTCGCTGTCATTGAAGCGGCTATCGCGGAGATGGGCCGCTCCGACATGCCTTACTCTTTCAGGGTGGTGACTGATCAAATCGCGGGCGGGCAAATCGTCTTCTTCGATTTGCAGCGCGTCTCGCCACTGCAATTCAACGTCACGACGGGCGGAATCGCCGGGCGGCAGCAATTGGTCGAGAGAATCAAGGCGGCGATAGTCGAACGGGTGGAACTCTCTTGAGTGACGGCCGTCTCGGAATTACGGCACGAAGCGCAGTTCACGCTCCGGCATTCTCGTGTTTAGTTTTGGCGGATGTGCGGCAGAGGTTTGCATGTTTGCCCTTATTCATAAAGATTCGAGAAGGAGACGAAAATGTATTTCAAACAATTCTATCTTGGATGCCTCGCACACGCTTCATATTTGATTGGTTCAAAAGGCGAAGCGGCAGTCGTCGACCCGCAACGCGATGTCGACCAATACATCGCGGAAGCCGAAGCGAACAACTTGAAAATCAACTATGTGATTGAGACGCACCTGCACGCCGATTTCGTAAGCGGTCATCGTGAACTTGCCTCGCGCACGGGCGCGGAGATCATCTTTGGCGAAAAAGCCGGAGCGACGTTTCCACATCGGGCGGTGAAGGGCGGCGACGAAATTGAACTCGGCAGAGTCACTTTGCGTTTTGTCGAAACGCCGGAACACACACCGGAAAGCATCTCCGTGCTTGTGATTGACACGGAAGTATCAGGTGAACCGCAGAAAGTTTTGACGGGCGATACGCTCTTTATCGGCGATGTCGGGCGACCCGATCTCGTCGGCTCGAAAGGGTTCACTGCCGAGCAGATGGCGGGAATGCTTTATGACAGTCTGCACAACAAGATTCTTAAACTTGATGACACAGTTGAAGTTTATCCGGCGCACGGCGCGGGTTCGATGTGCGGGCGCAATATCTCGAAAGAGACATCTTCAACCATCGGCGAGCAACGCAAATTCAACTATGCGCTGAAAGAGATGCTAAAAGACGAGTTCGTCCAGATGTTGACGCACGAACTACCGGAAGCACCGGCATACTTTTCACGCGATTCTGAGATCAACCGCACCGGCGCGGGTGCGCTTCAGGAATTGCCGCCCCCCACGGCGCTGATGCCGGAAGCGGTGAACAAACTCGCACAAGCGGGCGCTCTCATTCTCGATGTGCGCTCGGCAGCGGCGTACGGCACGGCGCACGTTCCGGGTTCTTTGAACATCGGCTTGGGCGGACAGTTCGCATCGTGGGCAGGCAGTCTCATCGCTCCCGGCGCTGAAATCATCATCGTCGCTGAAGATGAAGAAGGGGTTGACGAATCATTGACGAGGCTGGCGCGCGTCGGAATCGAAAGCGTGAGTGGTTATCTGGCTGGGGGAATCTACGCTTGGGACAAAGCGGGCTTGCCCGCCGCGAGCGTCGCGCAAATGCCGATTGACGAATTGCAGCACCGTCTCAAAGAGAATGGCGAACTGCAGATTATTGACGTGCGCCGCTCAACCGAATATGCCAGCGGTCACGTTCCCGGAGCCATCAACGCGCCACTATCGCACTTGGATGAAACCGCCGTTAAGTTCAACGCCGAACGTCCGACGGCGGTCGTCTGCGCGGGCGGCTATCGTTCGAGCGCGGGAACGAGCATCCTGGCGCGCAAAGGCTTCAAGGAGATTTACAACATCGTCGGCGGCACATCCGGTTGGATCAACGCGGGCCTTCCGGTTGAAACCGAAACGACTTTCATTTCATGAAAACAGATGAACACAAATAAAAATGAAGGAGACGAAAGCGGAAGCAGAAGTTAGGAAGAGTCGCGTCGCTCGCCGCAATGGATGGATTAAGTCCCTTTGTTGTTCGTTCGTGCCCATTCGTGTCAATTCGTGACGAACTCTTCTTGATGTCGATATTTCGGCGGCGGTAAAAGGTGATTTACCGCTTCACCTGATGAGTATGATTTTCAGGGTTTTCCTCCTCCGGTTGATGATACTGGGGCAGCGATTCCACGGAGTAGTCAAGACAGAGCCAGACGCTCCAACTATGGTGGTAGAAAGCGACGGGGAAAATGAGCGCTACAGTGAAGAGTGTGTTGAGCACACTCTGAAAATCATCACTGACTGTCAGTAGGCTAATTAAATAGAATGTCAGGATAACTAATTCAGTCGTGACGACGTTCGCCATGATAGCCCCCACGAAGAATCCATCCTCACGCATAAACAGCGCGCCGCATGTCGGGCAATGGTGTTTTATAAAGAACGGTTTTTCAACGATTGACGACTTGCCGCAGGCCGGGCACTGGAGGGCCGCACAGCGGTATAAAGTGTGGATAAATTCGTGGCGATTTTTTAGCATTAAAGAACCTGTGAATACTCCGGTTCTGAGCCTTTCTCATTAGAACAAAGGAGCAGAAATGCTTTTCGTGGACACAGCGAGCAAGCGATTAAGACTTCAGTTGTTATTTTCTTCTGCATGTGTAAGGTCTAGATAGCCGCCCAACGCGGGGGATCAGCCGCCAGGAAACAACTGCATCAGCGGCAAGTCTCGCGATGACATCCATCCTGATTCCGGTTAGTTGCATCCCTTTGTTGGGTGCGCCAACTCCTCAAACACAAACAAACGATCACGATTACGGAGATGATGCCGCCGGCGAAATGGACGTTTCCGCCACCGGCGAAAACGCCGTTGCGCAAGCTGTGGTCGTGCTCCACAACACTCTGTTCGCCGGAGTTCCGAGCGAAGTTTATCGGGCCGGACGACGAATCGAAACTCGCCGGAGAAGCCGTTAGTTGAGTTCCGATTTCTTCTTGACAACTAAGGGATGTGACGAGCAGTATACCGCAACGTTTTACAACTTCTACAATCTTAAAGCATGGAGAGACCTGCTCCTCAATCTGAGGCTCGAGCCTTCGAACTTCAGTTCGTGTTTAATCGCACTGGTGAAGGAGCTCGAGGGAGATGAAACCCAACAAGTTCAGTTTAGCTTTCATCGGATGTGTGCTGGTGTGTCTGTTCGCTAGCACGGCGCGCGCCGACTCGGTAACGGTGAGATTCGACGAACTGCCGGACGGTACGCCAGTCAATAATCTAAACTTATTCGGTGTGACCTTCGGTTTCACGCTGAATGGAGCGGCTTCGACCGACGCGCGTTTCCGTCAAGTCGGTCCGCGCAACCAGACTTACGTGCAGTGTCCTTGCTTGGAAGGCAACGCCGCCGGAGTCCTGGGGTTCGATTTCGCCGCGCCGACCTCGACGTTGAGTTTCGGTATCGCCCGCGTGACGAACTTGAATCTGTTCCCCGGCGCGACCATACAGCTTTTTGACGGCGGGTCGGTCCTGCTCGGCACTTTCACGATTGATGTCGTTCGCGTACCGACGTTTAACTTCCCCGAAGGCTTGTTCAGCTACACGGGCGTGCCAGTGACCCGCGCGCTCATCACCTTCGATAATCCGTCGGCAGGCTTGCGTTTCGCTTTGGATAATCTGACTTTCGACCAGCCCGCTGCTCCCGTCCCTGAACTGGCGACACTGCTATTGCTCGGCACGGGGCTGGCGGGCGTTGCCGGAATCTGCCGTCGTCGTTAACAGTCGTAGCACGAACCAAGGCACGCATCCCATCGCGTGCTTTTGCGCATCCGTTCGTGCCCCTTCTGCGTGACAAAGCTGAACTTGAAGGACGAACATGAAAAGATTTCTTTTCCACCTCAGCACACTTTCTCTGATCGTCGGTTTGTGCTTCGGCATCACGGCAGCACAGCAGACTTGCAACTTGACGGGCAGGAAAATCTTTGTGGATGCCGGGCATGGCGGCAGCGACCCAGGCGCCATCGGTCCGACGGGGTTGCAAGAAAAGGACGTCAACCTTGATGTCGCTCTGCGTCTGCGCGACTGGCTGCAAGGCTTAGGCGCGACCGTCGAGATGAGCCGCACGACGGACATCTTTATTCCGCTCGGCACACGCGCCGACCTCGCCAACAGCTTTGGCGCCGACCGCTTCATCTCGATTCACAACAATGCTTTCAGTAACCCGTCCGCCAACGGCACAGAAACTTTCACCGCGCCCAATCCTTCAATCACCACGCGCGACTTCGGACAGCAGACGTTGAATTATTTACTGTGGTACTTAGGTCTGCGTAATCGCGGACTCAAGACCGCTAACTTCACGGTGCTGATTCGCACGACGATGCCCGCCGTTTTGTCCGAATCGGCTTTCGTCACCAACCCCGCCGAAGAAGCCTTGCTCGCCGATCCCGC
>JACDEG010000155.1 GCA_013816505.1 Pyrinomonadaceae bacterium
TGTCATCACACCGTCGACACGGATGTGCTTCAAGTCGGCGAGCCGTGCGGCGAACTCTCGCGCCGCGTCGCACCGCACGCCGAGCCGCCCCATCCCGGTGTCGATCTTCACATGTACGTCCCGCACCACGCCCGCCGCGCGTGCTGCTCGGTCGAGCGACGCCGCCATGTCAAGATGGTAGACGACCGGCACCAGGTCGTACTTGATGCACGCCTCTGCCTGCCCATCCCAGAACCCACCGAGGCACAGCACAGGCTGCTTGATACCGGCCCGCCGCAGATTGATCCCCTCTTCAGGCATCGCGACGCCGAACCAATCGGCGCCTTCGCGCGCCAACCGCCGCGCGCACTCCACGGCGCCGTGCCCGTAGGCATTGGCCTTGACGACTGTCATCACGCTGACGTCGGGCGCGACTCGACTCCGCACCATTTGGTAGTTCGCGGCGAGCGCGTCCAGGTCGACCTCGGCCCACGTCGGACGCCGCCCCCAAGTCTCGTTGCTCTCAGAATCTTTCATGCTTACTAGAGCTATTTGAAGCACACGAAACTAAAAATCCGTAGCAGGTGGAAGGTAATTTTTAGAACCGGGAGGAAACTGGTGATTGGAAGTTGACGACGGCTCTCCGCCCCCAGGTGACGTTTGATGACCGTCGCGCCACATATTCTCGAAGCGCGTGAACTGCTTCAGGAAGGCAAGTTCGACCATACCGGTCGGGCCGTTGCGCTGCTTCGCGACGATAATCTCCGCCTTGCCCTCGTTCTCGTCGGTGCGGTTGTACTGCTCCTCGCGGAAGATGAACGCCACGACGTCGGCGTCCTGCTCTATGGAGTTGTGAACGTAGATGTCTTCCGCAATAAAATTATGATATTTCTCAATTGTTAAGTCGTATACTTCGGTGATATCTGAAGACTCAACCGCTACAACTTCATCCCAGTACACATCGCTCTGCGACAACTTGAGCAACTGCTCGGAGTGAATTACCTGTGCAACTCGCCCGGCGCGCGCCCGGCTTACATTCTGGTTGTAAAGACGTGTGCCGCAGTAACGCGTGTGGATATCTGCCATCATCTGGCGCGTCGTGATACCGCTTTCTTGCATAGCAGGTACAACACATTGTCTCCAAAACACACTGGGAATAATGTCTCTGTTAGTGTTTGCTACGCGATTTTCTATATAACTCGCAACTTCCAGCAGGCCACTGTTTTTATACCGACCGACTGCTCCGACTAATTTGATAAAAGGTTCAAGATCAGCTTTACCGCTTAAAGAAACATGAAATTGGTCTCGCCCCTTCCCATGCTGCGGCCTACGCCTCAACCAAGCGTTGATACCAACGCGCAGCAGAAGCGATTGAACACCCTGCGCCAATCTTTCGCTGCGCGACGCATAATAAACAGCAGGAGGATAAAACCCCGGCTTCACTCTAATGCAGCCGTCCGTTGCCCACAGGTGGCGGAGGAACAGAGCGATTGCTTCTTGCGGCTGCTCGAAGACTTTATCGGGGACAAACTTTTCGTATGACCTCAAGCCGAAAATCCCTAACCCACTTAGCCAATCAGTCACGGCGCTGTGTACGCCGTGAGTGTGGCGGCGCGTTGACGTGAGGTAAACCTGAAACCACTGGCGCCCTTGGTTGATGCGCGGCCTGACTTCATCGCCGAACACCTCAACCGCGAGCGACGCGACCGTCTCAGCCAAATCCCTTTCTCGCGTCGTGTACTGAATGACGTGACGAGGGAGAGTGCAGCCGTCGCCGATTAGATGTCCGAGCAGGGCGAGTTCGGCATCCGTCATCGTCCGTGAAGAGATGTTCGGAAGAGTGCGTGGCAGAGCGATTCGCTCGCCGATGTTTAATTCGTCGAGCCGCTTCCATCCGTCGAAGGCGCGAAACTTGTGGTTGGCTGTGGCGCGGATAGACCTTCCGAGCCTCGTCCGCAAATGATATACCGGCTTGACTCCGGTGGCGAAAGCGCGGCTGACGACGGCGCGCTCAATCTTCATCGTTTCTTCATTCAGCGCCCACACGGCAAGTCCCTGCCGCCCGACCAGATTACGAATCGGGATCCGCGCATTGCCGTCAGCAAGCGTGACCAAGCTCTCGCCGGCGAGGCACCCGCTCTCTCTCAAGTCACTCAACTGCGGTTTGTGATCGCTACGTGATTCGGTGGCGCGCGACAACTGCGAGAGGGCGATCAGCGGCACGTTCAATTCCTTCGCCAATCCCTTCAACTCGCGCGAGATTTGCGACACCTCCTGCTGCCGCGACTCGACGCGGCGCGACGAACCGGACATCAGTTGCATGTAATCGACGATCAATAAATCAAGACCCTTCTGCTCTGCCGCGAGGCGTCTGGCTTTGGCACGCATTTCGAGGACGGTGATGCCCGGCGTGTCGTCGATGAAAATTTTGGCATCAGCCAGCGTGCCGAGCGATCCAGCAAGCCGCGCCCACTCTTCGCGCGCGAGGAACCCGCTCCGGAAACGATGCGCGTCGACACGGGCCTCAGAGCAGAGCATGCGCATCACCAACGACTCGGTCGACATCTCCAGCGAAAATACTCCGACCACCGCCCCGGCCTGAATCGCGGCGTTCTGCGCCAGCGTCAGACAGAGCGAAGTTTTTCCCATCGAAGGCCGAGCCGCGACGATGATTAAGTCCGAACGCTGAAGGCCGGAGGTCATGGTGTCGAGTTCGGAGAAGCCGGTCGTTAAGCCCGTCAGCATTGCTGAGCGGCCGGCCATCTCCTGCACCTTCTCCAGCACTTTGTCGGCGATTGGCTTGATGTGCTCGAAGCCCTGGCGCGTGCGCTCGTCGGCAAGGGCGAAGATTTCCTGCTCGGCGTGGTCAAGAATCACCTCCGGGTCATCCTCTTCCTCGAGCGCCTCGCTGGTCACCTTGTTGCAGACCTTGATGAGCTGACGGAGTAATGCTTTGCCGCGCACCACTTTGGCGTAGTGAGTGATGTTGGAGAAGTGCGGCAGACCGTAGGTCAGTTCAGAGATAAACGCGATGCCGCCAACCTGCTCGACGGCGCCGTCACGTCGCAGTTCTTCGCCGAGCAGGATCGGGTTGATCTCTCCGCCGCGCTCGCTTAAGGAGATCATCGCGCGGAAAATCAGTGTGTGTGCGCGGAGGTAAAAGTCTTCAGGCTTGAGGAGTTCAATCGCTTGGTTGATGAGGCCGTTGTCGAGAATGATCGCGCCGAGAATGGCTCGTTCGCTGTCGGCGCTGTGCGGCAGCGGCCGCTCGAACATATCATCGCGCTTCGGATTGACAGCCATCAGCAGTGTGTCGGGTCAGGGGTGTGGGATAAATCAAAAAACATCAGCGCTGGCTATGCGCGTGGCTTTCGATCAAACTCCGAGTTTGCCGAAAGCGCTCCGCCATAGCCGGCGCTGTTTTTATACTACATCAAGCGGGTCACGCCAATAGATTCGTCGCACGCCCGCAAGATATTGTTGTTTGAAGACTGCCGTTTGAGTTTTTACGCGCCTTCGATGGTTCCGGTGTCGGCGTCGTCCGATGCGGTCGGCGTAGCGACAGAGGGTGGCTGCGTCGCCGCGCCGCCGCCTGCCGGCATCTTCGTCGCGGTCTGTGCGCCGCCCTCGCCCGTCACTGTCACAGGGATGTCGACCGTCACTTCGCGGTGAAGACGGATACTGACCGTAAAGTCACCCGTCTCTTTGATCGTCTCCGCCAGCGCGATGCGGCGGCGATCAATCTCGTAGCCCTTCTCGCGCAGCGCTTCGGCGATGTCCATCGAGGTTACGGAGCCGTAGAGTATGCCGTGCTCGCCGACTTTGCGCTCGAAGCTGAGGCGCAAGGGGCGCATCTGCTCGGCCTGCGCCTCGGCGGTCCCACGCTCTTTGGCTTCGCGCCTGAGAAGCGCCGCCCGCTCCTGCTCGATTTGTCTGACGTTACCCGCGTTCGCCGCGACAGCGAGCTTACGCGGCAGCAGGTAGTTGCGCGCATAACCGGCTTTGACTCTCACGGTCTCGCCCCGCGCGCCGAGGTTATCGACATCTTCTCGTAAGAGGACGTTGGTGGTTGCCATGACTTTTTAATCTCCTTAACTTCAGTCGGCGGCGTACGGAAGTAGCGCGATGTTGCGCGCGCGCTTAATAGCTTCGGCCAGCATGCGCTGGTGCGACGCGCAAGACCCGGAGATGCGGCGAGGCAGCACCTTGCCACGCTCGGGGATGTAGTTCTGAAGCAGCTTCACATCCTTAAAATCGATGATGTCTACTTTGTCCAAACAGAAGCGGCACACCTTGCGCCGGCGCATCCGACGGCCGTTCGCGTTACGCCCACCGCCGGGGCCGCGTCCACCACCCGGCGACGCTCCGCCGTCATCGTCCATCTCAAAATCGCGCTCGCGATTATTCACATAATTTCTCGACATAATCTCTGATCCTTTTCGGCTGGCGACCAGCGCAGCGGCGCGCCTCACGGCACAGTCAAACGCGCGACGCGCGGTCGCCCAAGGCCGACGAAAAATGCTTTTTTGAAGCGCCGCCTGTTAGGAATCGGAATCGCGTCCGGGGGCGTTCATCTGCGCACCCGCGCCGCGATTCCCGGTGTTGGTGGTCGCCGTCAGCGGCCGCTTGCTCGCCTTGCGTGCGCGACGATCCTGAAACTTTTCGGCGCGGCGGCGATCCTCATCGACGCGCACCGTCAGATAGCGCAGTACCTGATCGCTGACGCGCATCCGGCGCTCGAGTTCAGCGATTTCGCGCCCCGAACCCTCGACTTCGAAAAGCATGAACGTACCTTCGGTTTGACGGCCGATGCGATAGGCCAATTGGCGTCGGCCCATGCTCTCGGCTTTCGTGACTTTGCCACCCTGGTCGGCGATGGTCTGCTGTAGGTTTTCGCTCAGGCGTGTGACCTCATCGTCGGTCGCGTTCGGGTCGACGATGAAGACGACTTCGTAGACTCTCTGTTCTGCCAAAATGCATCCTCCTTTTGGATGTCAAGCCTCGCCCACGCAGGCGAAGCAAGAAGGAAATCAGTTTCTAGTTTTGAGTTGTCAGTGTGTCACTGAAGACTGGACACTCAAGACTGTTTACTGATTATAAGTTGTCATTGCTCTGTCAATGCCGTCGCGGATGACGGCGCGGAGCGCTTCGGCGCCTCGCTCTAAAACTTTTTCAACCTCGACGCGCATTCCCGGGGGGAACTTGTCGAGCACGAAGCGCGCGGCATCCCCGATCGGATGTTCTGGCTGGATGCCGATCCGCAGGCGAATGAACTCGTCTGTACGGAGCGCGGCGATGATATTCTTCAACCCCTTCTGGCCACCACTTGAACCACGCGGGCGCAAGCGGAGCGTTCCGAAGGGAAGTGCCAAGTCGTCGCTGACCACAATCAAGTCACGGGCGGGCCGCAAGTCGCCGCGCTTTCGCAGCAAGCACGCCACCGACTCGCCGCTCAAGTTCATATATGTCTGCGGCTTCGCGAGTTCGACCGGTGCGCCTTCGATCTCCACGCGTCCGATCAGCGCTTGGCACTCGACGCGCTTAACCTCTCTGCCGGCTTCGCGCGCGAGCAGGTCGACGAGCATAAAGCCGAGGTTGTGTCTCGTCCATTCATACTGCGCGCCCGGATTACCAAGCCCGACGATCAACATAAACAAGGGGCCGGAAAGGATGCTGTAAAGAACCAAAAGGTACGGCAGAGGTCACGCGTCCGACACCCGCATGGTTTACTTTTTCGTTTCGCTCTGCTGGGCGTCCTCGTCCTTCTTGCCCTTGCCAATCACTTCAGGTTCGGCCAGAGTTTCCTCGCCGATGGCTGCGACCACCGGTTCTTCTTCTTCGCGGACGATGCCGACCGTTGCCAACGCCGTCTCAGGTGACGTGAGAATCTCGATACTCTCGTCGGCGGGGATGTCTGAGACGTGCAGGACGTCGTGGACATTCATCTGCGAAACGTCGACGTTAATCGCTTCAGGGATTTCGCGCGGACGGCAACTTATTTCGATCTCGCGCACGAGTTGTTCGAGGACACCGCCCCCCTCGCGGACACCGAACGGATCGCCGACAAGATGCAGCGGAACCGTCACTTCGACCTTCTGACCGCGCACCAACCGCCGCAAATCGGCGTGGATCAGACGCCCGCGCAAAGAGTCGATCTGCCGATCGAGAAACAGCACATCATTAGCACCGACGCCAGCCACATCAAGCGTAAAGATCGTATTATGACCGGTCTCGGAACGCAGTATCGCTGCCAGTTCGCTCAGTTGAGCGGCGGCGGCCACCGGTTCGCCCTCCCCACCATAGATGGTTAAAGGAACCATGCCCCGTTGACGAAGACGGCGCGCGTCGTTCTTGCCGCGTCCTTCACGCTGCTCGGCGTGCACCGTAAGTTGCTCTCTTTCTGCCATAAAAATAAATCTCGCTCTCTCTGATTTGCTTTCAGTGTGTGCCCTTCACACGAAGAGCGAAGAGACGCTCGTCTCCTCGTGGATCGACTTGATCGCTTTGGCCAGCAGCGGCCCGATGCTCAAAACTTTGATATTCTCCAACCGGCACGCTTTGTCGCGCAGCGGGATCGTGTTCGTCGTCACCACCTGCTCGATTTCCGACTTTGCCAGTTGATCACAGGCTCGGCCCGACAGTACCGGATGCGTGAAACAAGCATGAATGCTGTCAGCACCTGCCTCACGAAGAGCGCGCGCCACTTTCGTCAGCGAACCGCCCGTGTCGCACATGTCGTCGATGATGAGACAGTTGCGCCCGCGAACGTCGCCGACGACGTTCATCACCTCAGCGACGTTCGCCTTCTCACGCCGCTTGTCGCACAGCGCCAGTTCGGCGTTGAGGCGTTTCGCATAGGCCCGCGCTCGCTCCGCCCCGCCCGTGTCCGGCGCGACGACCGTTAGATTCGGCAGCGGGTTCGTTTGATAATGACCGATGATGACCGGCGCGGCGTAGAGATGATCTACCGGGATGTCAAAGAAGCCCTGAATCTGCGCCGCGTGCAGGTCTATCGTCAGGACGCGATCTGCCCCGGCGGTCGTAATCAAATTGGCGACCAGTTTGGCGGCCACCGGCACGCGCGGCCTGTCTTTCTTGTCCGAGCGCGCGTACCCGTAATACGGGATAACCGCCGTCACGCGCTCCGCTGACGAACGCCGGAACGCATCAATCATGACCAGCAGTTCCATCAAGTGAGCGTCCGTCGGCGGGCACGTCGGCTGCACGATGAAAATGTCGCCGCCCCGTACGTTCTCGCTGATCTGAAAGCTAAACTCGCCATCAGAAAAGCGTGTCGTCGTCGCGCTGCCAGGGTCGCAACTCAGGTAGTTGCAAATCTCCTCGGTTAAAGCGCGGTTAGCATTGCCGGAGAATATTTTGATGCCGCCGGTAGTGCTCATACACGGTTAAAGAGTCGACATTCCAAAGCTCAGGGTCCAAAGTCATATTGAGAAGCTTTGGAACCTGGAACTTTGGACCTTGATCTTTAGTATAAGAATTGGCTGGGGCGGGAGGATTCGAACCTACGAATGCCGGTTCCAAAGACCGGTGCCTTACCACTTGGCGACGCCCCAATGTGTCTCGTTCGGCTTGGTCAGGTCGCTTATAAAAGCGCCGCACACCTACCAAGCGCCTGCCGGTACTCTTCCCGCTTAAGCGTCTCGCACGCGAAAACTCGCCACGCGCCCTCCGTCTCCAACTCCATGCACGCGAGTTCCGCTTCCCGTCTATTGGCGAAGACACCGAACACGCTTGAACCACTGCCGGCCAGCAACACTTTGCGCCCGCCTACCCGGAGCAGAGCTTCTTTCGCGGCATTGATTTCGGGATAGAGTTCAAAGATCACAGGCTCGAAATCATTGCGTGTAACATCACAGAGCAGGTTCGTAATTTGAGCGTCCGCATGGGAAACAGAGAGGATAGCGGCGTGATTGGCCTTTGTCAAGGCAGGTGCATTGAGAGCTTGATAAGCTTCCGCAGTGGAAACTCTGACGCTTGGAGTGACGAGCACAAGGCTCATTCCAGGCGCGTCGACGAGTGGAGAAACCTTGGTTCCGAGTCCCGTGCCAAGCGCGGTCCCGCCGGTCAAAAAAAAGGGCACGTCGGCTCCCAAGCTTGAGCCGATCTCGATCAACTCAGGTTTACTAATCGACATCTCCCATAGAGACGCCAAGCCGAGCAGTGCGACCGCCGCATTTGATGACCCTCCGCCCAAGCCGCCCCCCGCCGGAATTATTTTTTTCATATCAACCCGCGCCCCGCAACTGATTTGATAACGCAGACGCAGCGCGTGCGCAGCCCGGTACACCAGGTTGCGCTCGTCGATTGGAACATCGGGCGCGTCGCAGGTCAGTTCGAGACGCTCGTCATCAAGCGGCTCGAAAGTCAAGCGGTCGTGCAGCGTGATCGTCTGAAAGACGGTCTGAATTTCGTGGTAGTTGTCGGGGCGGCGGCCGAGCACTCGCAGATTGAGGTTGATCTTGGCGTAAGCCGGCAGCGTGAATCGTTCGTCAGACACAATAAAGCGGCCCGCCCTCTCTCGCAATCAGAGCGCAAGCCGCCGCGTTATCGGGGAATTTAATTTTGAGCAGCGTTAGCGCGTCAGGAAAACTTGTGTAAAGAAAACTCGCCCGTCAGCGCTTCGCGCGACGCCGAGGCCTGAATGCGTGAAGCCCGCGTTCAGGATATTGTCGCGGTGCTTGTCGGAAATCATCCAACGCTCAACGGCGAACGCTGCCGGGTCATCGAAGCCCTGATTATACGCGATGTTTTCACCGAGCGCCTGCCAGCGGACGATGCTCAACTCCGCCGCGCGCCCGGACGTATCAAGGCCGTCTTGGTCGACGTGGCTCAAGAATCCATAACGCGCCATATTTTCCGAGTGCATGCGTGCGAGGCGGCACAATTCACTGTCCCACTCTAAAGATTTGCGATTCCTCGTGCGGCGCTGGTCGTTAATCAACTCGAAAGCGCGCTGCTCGCCATCAGTCGCCGCAACAAGTATCCGAGGCGCCACGTTCGTCGCGTCGCGCGGCCGTTTTGGCGCGCTGCTAATCCCAATCAAACGCGCCCGGACGCGCGCCGGTACTTCCTGTGCCGATGTCGACACGAGGCGTGCCACAGGCTTTGCCGGCGGTTTCGGGGTTTCGTTAGCGTAACTTGGAAAGGCGCCCGCCAGCAGCAGACACAACACACATGTAACGTGGACTGTTTTAAGAGAGATGAAAGAATGTTTTATGTTTTGAGGTTTCATCAAGGTTTAGTCCTCCAATTAACAGATCAGCACTGGACGGGAGTGTGAGAAATTCTTTTCAACCTGAGGACATCCTCAAGTGTTTATGAATGTACAACATGGTTCATACTTTAGCAACACGTAAACTTGTTTCTCGATTATTTAGCTGAATTTGGGGCTTTTATGGTGTGCGGGATTGAGACAAGCGAATCCAATCTGCTTTTGTAACTTTATGCAGGTAGGAAAATACTCGCTCTTATCGACTTGAATCTTCATCCATCGTACTGTCGCCGCGGGAGTGGGCGCACGATGAATTCCGAGCGGGTGTCTGTTTGGAAAGCTAGCCGGGAAGATTTCAACACGACACCGCTGGTACACCTACGGCTCATGCCCTGATGTCCAGCAGAGTCTTTAACCAATATAGCAGTTCAACTAAGACCGGGAAGCGGCGGGAAAGATGTTACTTGATGGCCCCGCCTTTTAGTTTGGCTTTAAGGCGGGTTGTTGTGGATGCGTCTACTGAGACAGAGAGGGCCTTCTGCCATGCAGCGCGTGCCAGATCGGATTTACCACGCCGCTGGTGAAGATCACCGAGGTGTTCGTGAATCGTCACGGAGGCTGGATTACGTCGTGAGGCGTCGGTCAGGTAACGCTCGGCCTCTTCGAATTGGCCCAGTTTGAAATAGGCCCACCCAAGACTGTCCAGAAAAGATGCATTAGTGCGCTGGGCATTGACCGCCCGTTTAATTAACTGCAAGGCTTCCGCGAGCCGTTCGTTCCGCTCTACCAAGAAGTAGCCGAGGTTATTGAGGGCGGTGGCGTTGTTCGGCTCTTCGGCGAGAACGCGCCGCAGCGATTCCTCTGACCCTTTAACGTCGCCGACACGCTCCTGCGCTGAAGAGAGCAACAACAACGCCTGGGTCGCTCGCTTACCGCCAACGGCGCCGTCGGTTGAAGATAATTCGAGAGCCTTGCGTGCCGACTCGACGGCTTGCAGCCCGCGCCCCGCTTCGAGGTAGACGCTGGCAATGGCGATGTGGCCATCATAATCGCCTGAGCTACCGTCGAGTTGTGCGCTGAGTAAAGTCGCCGCCTCGTCGACGCGACCAAGTTCAGTGAGTGTTGCCGCTTCGAGTCGCACGAACTCGACTCGGTCGGGGTACTTTTGCCGCGCCGCACGGGCCGCCTCAAGAGCTTCGGCACGCTTGCCCTGCTCACGCAGGTGCAGGACGTATTGCACGTCAACTTTCGGATCGTCACTTCCGAGCAAGGCACGCATGCGTTCAATCGCCGCGAGGGCTTTGTCCGCTTGTCCCGCTTGCCGCCGGAGACTAATGATCTGCGACATAAAGAAGGCCGCGAAGTTCTTATCTCTCTCAGATGTCAGAAGCGTGGTGTCAATCCCGCGCGACTCCAGAATCTCTTCGTAGAGCGCGGCGGCATCCGTATAACGTAAAGCGTCGGCGTGAATTTGTGCCAGTTCGGATTTCAACGTGAACTGATCGCGATTCGATTGTTTGGCGGTCGCGCCGCGTAGTAATTCAACGGCTCCATCGACATTACCGAGTCGAGCCTCGATGCGTGCGAGCAGCGCGATTGCGGCGACGTTATTCGGATTGGCTTTGACGATGCTTTTGAGTTCGGTGAGGGCGTTTTTGGCATCGCTACTATTGTCGCCTCCCGCTTCAAAAGCGCGCCCGAGCAACTCAATGTAAGTAAGGTTGTTCGGTTCGGCGGCCAATGCGCGGCGGATCGCGGTCAGCGCTTCGCCGGAACGTCCCACTTGAAGTAGCACCTCGCCCAGTCGCGCGGCGGCGGCGTTCTGCGAAAGCTCTCGTCCCTTTGTTAGAACCTGGTAAAAGCGTCCATCAAGTGCGGCTGGAGCCCCGGCCCAACGGATAAAGGCATCGACGGCTTCGCGCTCGCGGCCCAAAGCTAGGTGAAACTCGCCGAGCAATGCCAAAGCTTCGGGATCATTCGCGTCGAGTCGGATTACTTCGCGCAAAGATAAAACCGCCTTTTCGGCGACGGCCCGGTTCAGTTTGTTTTCAAAGAGTCCGCTGTTGATGGCGTGTACCCGCGCGAGGACACGATGCGCGCCGAAGTTGTTGCGATTGCTGCTGACGGCGGAAGTTGCCAACCGCTCGGCCTGCGCGAAATCATCGAGGTAAAAGAAAGCAATCTCTGCGAGGGCGGTGTCGGCCTCGGCAAGGGTCGGATCAAGTTCTGCGGCTTGCTGAAAAGCCTGTTGCGCGTCGCGCAAGGACTCTGGGGTTAGTCGACCGTTGCGCGCGCCGGCGTAGTGACGCTGGCCTTCGAGTAGCTTGGCATAAGCCTGTGCGCGGCGCTCGCGCGGAGTCAAATCATCTCGCGTCTTCGCGGCAGGAGGCGGCTCGGTCGTGGATTTGCCCTGCGTAGCCGACGTCTGAGATGGCCCAAACAAATAATTTTGATGACTGTGAGCGTCAACTTTCGGCGTGTCCACCCAAAGCACACTGGCGCAGGCGCACGCCAGGATTACGGTCACGCGCGTGCGACGAGTCCAGTAGTTCAAGTGATACTTCCTTTCAC
>JACDEG010000610.1 GCA_013816505.1 Pyrinomonadaceae bacterium
GCGCATGACTTTCTCGCGCACTCTGGTCGGCTGATGCGAGTTCTCCGCCCGGTTGTTCAGTCCCTTATGTTGCTGATGCTCTACCCCTGGCATGATCTCAACTTTCGCCGCGCTGTAGCTCCTCAACTTGTCGGTAATGATCACCCGCGGCACGTACCGCAAGCCCTTCAGCAGCTTGCGGAAGAACCGCTTGGCGGCCTTTTTGTTCCTGCAGCTTTGCACCAGGATGTCCAGGACGTTGCCATCCTGATCCACGGCACGCCACAGATAATGATCCTTGCCGTTGATCTTAATGAACATCTCATCGAGGTGCCACTTATCTCCGGGCCGGGGACGTCTTCGGCGCAATCCATTAGCGTATGTCTGGCCGAACTTGAGGCACCATTCTCGGACGGTCTCATACGTGAGAGTGACGCCGCGTACGGCCAGTATCTCTTCAACGTCACGGTAGCTGAGAGCGAAACGAAAATATAGCCAGACGCAATGGCTGATGATTTCTGTAGGGAAGCGATGGCGGCGGTAGAGAGAAGCAGAAGTGCTCATCGGCGGATGATGCCACAAGAGAGCCAGGTTATTTCATCATTCCCTACTTAACCTGACAATACCATCCATAAACTTCTAGTTCCGAGATGACCTTTACCCGCGTGCTTGGTTCGATAGCCGATCGCTTTCAGGTATTCTTGAAAGATCACATCACTCTGGCACAAAATCGTTTCGTGTCCGTCGTGAGCGCGTTCGCCGTTAGCAGTGATGTAGGAGTACCTGCCGGTGGCGAGCATGGCGCGCGCCACTGCGCAGAGTGGAGCGCCGCAGAAGGCATTGGTGAAGACGACGGCATCGTTCATCAACGAGCGGATCGTCGGTAGATTCATCTCGCGGTGCAGCGAGCGCGAAGGATGATAGTCGTCAGGGCTGACCACATCGAGCGTGATGAGAAAGATATGCTGACCCTTGCCAACAACATCGCGCTTGCGGAATGGGTCGTGCCCGTTTTCTTGTTGATGAAACGCAGCGCGGCATTCGGCTTATCGCTCTCGATGCGTTCAGCTATCTGCTACGCGATGGCTTCGCCAGCAGCTTCTCCTGCTAAAATGTTTGCCGCCAGCAATCCTAAGAAATTACGCCGCTTCATGTAGTTTGCCTTTGAAATAATTTAGGATGATTTTTGCACGGCGATCCATTGTTCACAACCGCTTACAAAAATATCGCAAGCAACTTTGCGGGTAGGATTATCTGAATAGCAATGAGAAGTATGGTGAACGAAGAGCGAACATGAACCCAGTAGGAGACACCAGAATGTTGATAAGAAGATTAACGTCACTAACCATCGGCGTGGTGCTGCTTGCCTCGGTTGTTGTCCGCACTGATGCACAAAACCGATCAAGCGTCGCCCCGCGCAAGCCGAACGTGCTATTTATTGCCGTTGATGATCTCAACCACTGGGTGCGCCACTTGGGCCGCAACGATCAAGTCATCACGCCGAACATTGACCGTTTAGCGAAGAGGGGCGTCACCTTTTCTCATGCCTACTGCGCCGCTCCGATCTGCAACCCATCACGAGCCGCGCTAATGTCGGGACTGCGGCCTTCGACCACCGGCGTCTACGATAACGGAACGGATTGGCGTCCCGTTGTGCCTGAGTCCATCACGCTCCCAACTCACTTTAGAAAGAACGGCTATACGGTCGCGGGAGCCGGAAAGATTTATCACGGCGGTTACGACCGGCGAGGTGAGTTTGACGATTACCTCAGAAAAGAGGGCGGTGGAAGATGCAATCTAATTGGCGATAATGACGGCGTTGGCGGTATCAAGTTCGCGCCACTTGATTGCGGTGATGAAGATTTGCCGGACTACAAGATCGCAAGCTGGATCATGGACCAGTTAAATCAGAAGCACGATAAGCCGTTCTTCCTCGCCGCCGGATTGCACAAGCCGCACATGCCCTGGAACGTGCCAAAGAAGTATTTCGACATGTACCCGCTCGAGAAAATCAAACTGCCACCACATCGAGAAGATGATCTTGATGACATTCCGGCGGAAGGCGTGAGGATGGCTAAACAGTCGGGCGATCACGAAAGAATATTGAAGTCAGGCCGCTGGAAAGAAGCTGTGCAAGCTTATCTAGCCACCATCACCTACACCGATATGAACATCGGCCGCCTGCTCGATGCGCTCGACCGAAGCGCTTACCGTGATAATACAATTATCGTCTTCTTTGGCGATCACGGCTGGAATCTCGGCGAAAAACAGCACTGGCGCAAGTTCGCGTTGTGGGAGGAGTCAACCCGTGCGCCGTTCATCTGGGTTGCGCCCGGCGTGACTAAGGCGGGCAGCGTGTCGAATCGCACAGTTGATTTCATGAGCATCTACCCGACGCTCGCGGAACTTTGCGGGCTACCTATTCCGCAGCATGTTGAAGGCGTCAGCATCAAATCGCTGCTTGCCAACCCTAGCGCGAAGTGGGACGGGCCCGCACTAACAACGCACGGGTTCGGCAATCACGCCGTGCGCACGGAGAAGTGGCGCTACATTCGATACAACAACGGTGGTGAGGAACTGTACGACGAAGATCAGGATCAATACGAGTGGAAGAACCTTGCTAATGACGGCAAGTTCGCTTCAGTGAAGAAAGAACTGGCTAAGCACATGCCCAAAATCAACAAGCCGAGGCCGCCTTCGACTGTAAAAGATTCAGACCCTGGAGAGTCAGATGAGCACAAAGAAAGACGCCGCAATCGTCGGAGGCAGACGGGCCAACAGCCCGCGAAGAAGCAAAATGAAAACTGAAAAAGTAAGAAGCAAAAGCAGACACAGGTGAGTAAAAGATTCTAGGAAAGACCCGGATGTGAAGTTGATCGTTGAGGATTGGATAAAACGGAGGCGCGTCCAATGCTAGCAAAGCTCTCAAAATTCATCCCGATTAATTTGTTACTAGCCCTGGCTCTCACGCTGCAAAGTGGGGCCGTGAATTCCCAGGCAGCGACTAAACGACCCACGCGTAAACCGAACGTGCTCTTTATCGCCGTTGACGACCTTAATAATGATCTCGGTTGCTACCGTCACCCGCTCGTCAAATCTCCGAACATCGACCGGCTAGCGCATCGCGGCGTGAAGTTCGACCGCGCCTATTGCCAATTCCCTTTGTGCAGCCCGAGTCGCTCTTCGCTGATGACCGGCCGGCAGCCGGACACGATCCGCGTGTACGATCTGAAAAAACATTTTCGCGAGACGCTGCCGGACGTGGTAACGCTACCCCAGCTTTTTCAGCGCCACGGCTACTTCGCGGCGCGTGTCGGCAAGATCTATCACTACGGCAACCCAGGCGACATCGGGACCAACGGCCTCGATGACCCGCCGTCGTGGAACACGGTGGTGAACCCGAGGGGCGTCGATAAAGACGAAGAAAAGGTTTTGACCAACCACACCCCGAAACGCGGCCTCGGCAGTTCCCTTTCCCTGTATGCTTCTCCTGCCCCTGACGAAGAACACACCGACGGGAAAGTGGTATCGGAAACAATTAAACTACTGGAACAAAACCGGGATAAGCCTTTCATC